>CAZGER010000001.1:0-2355 GCA_964524565.1 uncultured Chthonomonas sp.
AGAAGAACGTGCCGGTGATCCTGGCGGCCGTTTATTCGAACCCGCGGGAGGACCAGCCGGTCGATTATTACTACAGCCTTCCGGCGAAGCTGGCCAAGGCCGGTGTGCAGTTCTGTCTCACGACGAACGATTCGCAGAACGTGAGGCAGATCCGCGACCAGGCCGGTTGGGGCGCGACTTTCGGCCTTTCCCGCGAGGACGCGGTGCGGTCGATCACGCTCTGGCCCGCGCAGATCCTGGGGATCTCGGACAGGATCGGTTCGATCGCGCCTGGGATGGAAGGGACGATCATCCTGACCGACGGCGAGATCATTGAGACGAGGTCGCGTGTTCTGCGGGCGTGGATCCGGGGTCGGGAGGTCGATTTGACCAACCGGCAGACCAGGCTCTACGAGAAGTACAAGAACAGACCGGGCCGGATCCCTGGGTAGGTGACGCTACAGCCTCTGCACGTCCGTCGCGCTGGCCACGGACGGGCAGACCGGCTGGACAATGCCGTTTTCCAGGGAGTAGACGAGGCCGTGGACGGTGAGGGGGGTCGCCCTGTCCCATGCGTTCTTGACGATCGGGGTTTGGGACACGTTGTGGACCTGGGCGATGACATTGAGCTCGCAAAGGCGATTTTGTTTGGCGGTGGGGTCCTTGATGGCGCTCAGCTCGGCCACGTTCGCCCGGGCGACGATGCGGACGTTCTCCAGCCAATGGTCGACCAGGCTTGGGGCTCGCCCGGTGATGGCGGCGTCGATTCCGCCGCACCCGTAGTGCCCTGTCACGATGATGTGCCGGACCTTGAGGACCTCGACGGCGAACTGGATGACGGAGAGGCAGTTGAAGTCTGTCAGGCTGACGACGTTGGCGATGTTCCTTTGCACGAAGACCTCGCCTGGGCGGAGGCCCATGATCTGGTTGGCGGGCACGCGGGAATCGGAGCAGCCTAGCCAGAGGTAGGCGGGTGTTTGCTGCTGTGCCAGGTCGTGGAAGAACCGGGGGTTTTCTTGGATCTGGCCGTTGGCCCAGGCCCGGTTGTTGGCAAACAGGTCTTCGATGCCCTCGCCTGGTCTCATCGGGCCGAGTTTACCGACCGTCATGACGGGCGCTGGGGAACGGGGTCGGCACACGGAGGAACCGGAGTGCAAGAAGGATGTTTTACGCACCAAACATGCACGTTACTGGCGGACAGGGTGGGATTCGAACCCACGGAAGAGTCGCCCCTTCACCGCATTTCGAGTGCGGCGCACTAGACCACTATGCGACCTGTCCGCAAAGGAAGATTATGGCAAATCGGCCAGCGTCGTTCAGGCCCGGCCCGGTGGTCCTGGCGCATCAGCGCGCTTTGGGTGGTCGTGCGGTGGTGTCGATGCGGTCGAGCTCAGCTTCCGAGAGGGGGCCGGTCCAGCCGGTTGGGCCAGCGGAGTAAAAGCCGGGGGGCCTTCCTGTTAGACCTTGTCCGGCTGGCACGATGACCAGGGCCGGCCAGCGTTTTGTCCAGATCGGCCATGCGGCGGTGCCGACGTAGGCGACGGTCGGGGTCTCGAACTCCACCCGGCAGGCCAAAAGCAAGGTTGCGGCCCCGTGATCGAGCCGGTCTACGACCCAACTCGACTTTTCGACCACGGACCTGGCCCAGACTCTGAGCTGGTGCGCTTGCGTGCCTTGGCCGGGGATGCGGCCGATCGTGGCGGCCAGAAGTGCGGCTGCCGATTGCGACCCTGTGACGTCAGAATCGATCACCTCGGGGCCGAACCTAGCGCGCCACGACTCTGGAACCTCGTCCATTGTCGCTGGCGCGAGCGAGCCATCTGGGAGTTGGAACAGATTGATCGCCCGGGTGAGGGCTGAGACGGCCCTTTCGAGCCACTGGGGGTCCTCCGTGGCCAGATAAAGCTGCCAAACAAGTTCGGTGTAGGCGATGTAGCCTGGTAGCTGGCCGCTTATGACCTCATCGAAGTGTTTGGCCGAGAGGACCTCGTCGATGCCCACGAGCATCACGGAGACCAGCGACTCTGCCTGCGCGACGTGCCGTTTGAGGGAGGCGGGCTTGCCAAGCACCCTGTCCGAGTAGAGCAGCGAGGCGATGAGCTTTGCCCTGGCGTTCAGGTTCTCGTACTGGGAGTTGGGGCGCTCGACCGGCATGGCAAGGGCCAGCTTTTTGCGGATGGATTCGAGCTCGGCCTGTCGCACGACGATCGCCTGGACCGTGGCCAACCGTGGGAGCATTTTTGGGTTGGTGCGGGGGCTGAGCCCGAACCGCGCCACCGCGACCGCCCGCTCTTCCGGCGACAGGCGCTGGTTCAGCACTTCCTGGGTGACGGAGATGTTCGGCGCCCTGCCACGGTCGTCGGCCCGGACTGCCAG
>CAZGER010000001.1:2365-3446 GCA_964524565.1 uncultured Chthonomonas sp.
CGGGAGGGCGGCCGCGAGCGCGATCAACCCGGCGGCAAGGGTGCGAAGCATGGCAGAGTTCACGTTTGTGGACTCGACGTACTCGGTTTGTCGGTCTTGGGAGAGGAAGTCGATGTACCCGCCCCGGAGGATGTCGAGGTGCCCCTCGGCGACGATGCCTTCGACCGCGTGCTGGACGGTCTCAGTCGCCCCGATGTCGAGCAAGAAGCCAAGTTCGTGGGGGCTCAGGCGCATGATCCTGGTGTGGTTGATCCGGCCACGGCTGGCCATGAGTTCCACTTCCAGGGCGGCAAAGTACCGGGGCAGGTCCGGCATTCCGGAGACCATTCGGCCGGTGAGGTTGGCCTGCTCCTCGGTGGCGAGGCGGTCGTCTTGCGAGACAGCTCCGTTGCCGAAGTCATCAAGGACCTTTTTGAAGACGGTGATCGCTGTCTTGTCGTCGGCTGAGGCCATGAAGGAATGGGGGAGGGCTGCGAGGATCCTTCCTTCTGGGCTGAGGATGAAGACGCCGTAGGTGAAGTCGTCGCCTCGGACGGCGCGAGTCACTTGGAGGATGCCGGACCTCCAGAGGGGTTCAAGGGACTGGTCGATCCTGACCGGCATGAACTCTTGGTTGACCATCTCGGCGACGTCAGGGTTTGTGAACAGGTTGTCGAACCTGTAGTTCATGGGGTTCCAGGCGGTTCCTTCCACGATAAGGAGGGGGCGGTCCAGTCTGCGTGCGAGCTGGATCGTTTCCGTGCCGAAGTCGCGCCAGGCCACCAGGTGCCTGACTCCCGACCTGACGAAGGCTCCGCGCTTGACTGCGGGCTGGATCGTTGCGACCTCTGGCAGGTACGGTCGCGCCCAGTGGGAAAGCGCTCCCAGCACGAACCAGGTGGTGAGCACCGCCGCGACAGCCGTGAACGAGCCTCGCCGTCCCCATACAGACATCTAGACCCATTATGATTCCTGGCATAATGAACCTGATGTCGATATCCCTTGAAGAGACTCGGGACGTTGCCAAACTGGCACGACTTGATCTGGACGGAGCCGAGCTGCTCGCGTTCCAGACCAAGCTCAATTCGCTCCTCGGGCATTT
>CAZGER010000001.1:3456-19569 GCA_964524565.1 uncultured Chthonomonas sp.
CTGGACGTCGCCGGGCGGGCTCCGAAGCCCCACGCGGTCGCACTGACAAACGTGATGGCCGACGACATTCCAGGGCCGTGCCTCGACAGGGACGCCGCCACCGGGGCATCTGCCGACGTCCGGGCTGGGTTGTTCATCGTTCCGACCATCATCGAGGAATAAGTTTTGATCCATCAGCTGACGGCTGCCGAACTGGCGGCGAAACTCAAGGCGCGGGAATTTTCCTGCCGCGAGGTCACGGAGGCGTTCTTGGCCAGGATCGGTACTGAGGACGGGCATTACGGGGCGTACCTTCATGTGGACCGGGAGGGTGCCCTGCGTCAGGCGGACGATGCGCAAAAGATGCTGGATTCCGGCACCGCTGGCCCGCTGACGGGTGTGCCGCTGGCGGTGAAGGACAACATTTCGACCAAGGGCGTGCCGACCACCTGCGCCTCCAAGATCTTGGAGGGGTACGTCCCGCCTTACGACGCGACGGTGATCGAAAAGTGCCGCGCTGGGGGCATGGTCGTTCTTGGAAAGACGAACCTGGACGAGTTCGCGATGGGGGCTTCGACCGAGACCAGCGCCTACCAGTTGACGAGGAACCCTTGGGACACAGACCGTGTGCCAGGGGGCAGCTCTGGGGGTTCGGCGGTCGCGGTCTCGGCGGAGTTGGCCGCTGTGAGCCTGGGGTCGGACACGGGAGGATCGGTCCGGCAGCCGGGGTCTTTGACTGGTGTGGTGGGGTTCAAGCCATCGTACGGGAGGGTTTCGCGGTACGGTCTGGTGGCGTTTGCGAGCAGTCTGGACCAGATCGGCCCGTTTGGTAAGTCGGTGGAGGACGCTGCGTTGATGGCCAGCGTCGTATCGGGGCACGACCCGATGGACAGCACGAGCCAGCCGCTCGGGGGGATTTCGACTCAAGGGCTCAGGGAGGGCTCGGTCAAGGGGCTGAAAGTCGGGGTGATCAAAGAGCTGATGGGCGACGACGTTTCGCCCGGCGTCCGGGAGTCTGTGGAGATCAGCCTTGACCAGCTCAAGCGGGAGGGCGCGGACCTGGTCGAGGTCTCATTGCCATCGATCACTTACGGTGTCACGACGTATTACATCATCGCGCCTTCGGAGGCCAGCTCGAACCTTGCCAGGTTTGACGGTGTGAGGTACGGCCCGCGGGTGGAGAGCGACGGGCACATCGAGTCGTTCATGGCTACGCGGGGTCGGCTGTTCGGCCCAGAGGTCAAGCTGCGTATCATGGTCGGGACCTACGCGCTCAGTGCAGGTTACTACGATGCCTACTATCACAAAGCGCAGCAGGTTCGGGGAATGATGGCGGAGGAGTTCGAGGCGGCTCTGCGGGATGTCGAGGTCCTTGCCTGCCCCACGAGCCCGGTGGTCGCGTTCAAGTTCGGGGAGATCCAGGACCCGATCGCGTTGAAGATGCTAGACATGTGCACGATCCCGGCGAACATGGGCGGGTTCCCGAGCATCAGTCTGCCTTGCGGATTGGCCGACGACCTGCCGGTCGGCCTGCTTTTGACCTCGGGCACGAACACCGACGAGCGTCTGTTGCAGGTTTCGCACTCTGTCGAACGCGCGCTTGGGCGCGAATACCGCAGGCCACCGATCGTGTAAGGGTACCGATGGACGAGATCAGGAAACGCGACATCCAGGTGTTCTTGAGGGAGTGCCTGGGCAGTTCGATCATCCTGATCTGGTTGGTCTCCACAGTCATCGTCGTTTTCAACTCCAGGAACCCGTGGGTCGGGGCAGCGGCGTGGGTCTTGATCTCTTCGGTGCTTTTGACGGTCGCCTACTTTAAGAGCATCAAGAAGCGGTTCCACAACCCGCGACTCAAGGCGTTGTGGGCCGACTGCGAGGACCGGATGAAGCGGCTTGCGGTCGGGTTGAAGAAGCTGCGTCGGCAGGAGTTTGCCGATTTGGTCGAGCTGCCGAAGACGGTCGCGAGCCTGGGGCCCCAGATCTACCGTGCCTTGCGACGGGCGGACCTGGTGGCGCACGAGATCTACACGAGCGAGAGGGCGCACCTTCCGACCGTGAACCAGAACCCGGCCAGCCGTCTGATCAGCGACACCCAGGCACAAGAACTGTTCAATCTTGCCAGTAGAAACCTGATCGAATACTCTTCTCACTTTCAGGCTGCCGTGGCGGTCGTGGAGCGGGCCGAGGCGCAGGCGGTCGTGTTCTCGACGACGTTGGACAACCTGCGGATCCAGATGCTCAACTATCGGCTTTCGGCGAAACAGGCTGAGGCGGAAACGCTGGAGTTCTTGCACGTCATCAACGAGGCAAAACTCCAGTTCGCGGCGATCGACACGGCCCTGGAGGAGCTGAGCGAGGCACCCTACCCGGCACTCGTGGCGGTTGATCCGAGCAGCCCGCTGCACCCGTCGGCAGAGACCAGGGAGCAAGACGTGACGGAATGAGGATTTCCACCGCGTGCCATGCGAAAGTGAACCTGAGCCTGAGCGTGGGGCCGGTGGATCCTGTCGGTTACCACCCGATTTCGACGGTCTTTCAAACAGTCAGCCTGTGTGACGATCTTGTGGTGGAGCCGTCGCCATCGGGCGAGGACTCGCTAGTTTGTGACTGGCCGGGCATGCCGGTAGAAAACACCTTGACCAAGTGCCTGCGCCTTGTCCGCGAGCAGCACCCGGTACCCCCGGTGTTGATCACTCTGACCAAGAGGATCCCTGCGCAGAGCGGGCTCGGCGGAGGGTCATCGGACGCGGCGGGGCTGATCCGGTGCCTCCAGTCCGTCATCCGGGACTACACGCAGCACCAGGCGTTTGAAACGGCGGTCGCCATCGGGGCGGACGTCCCGTTTTTCCTGGTAGGCGGCAGGGCGCATGGTCGCGGATATGGAGAAGACCTTTCACCTGTGCCCTACACGGACACAGAGCACTTGGTCGTCGTTGTTCCGTCCGTGCCTGTCAGCACAGCAGCCGCATACAGAGCGCTGGACGAACTGCCTTTGGAGCTTATGGAGAACCCGCCATTGGGGACGAACGACTTTGAGCGTGTCGCTCCTGCGGAGTGCCACCGCGCGATTGGTGCCTTGCGTGAGCTGGGCGGAGAGCCGAGCATGCTTTCGGGCTCGGGCTGCGCGGTGTTCGGTGTCTTCCAGAGCCACGAAGCCGCAGAATCGGCGGGCGAGAGGATGACAGAGGCGGACACGGGGCTGGTTTTTGTGTGCCGCACGACGAGCCGGGAGGAGTCCACATGCGTGACATCGTGATCTTGGCGGGGGGGAGGACCGACGCAGAGACCCTGGCGCAGACGGGTTGCGGGCTCAGGTGCGACCTTCCTTTTGGGGGTTCCACGGTTTTGGAGCGCGTCCTTGCGGCGGTCGAGGGGCTGGGCAGGGTGATTGTTGTCGGGGGACACGAAGGCCAGGGTGACGAGAGGATCGAGGCTGGCGGCTCGTTTGTCGAGAGTCTGGGGGCGGCGATCGGCCGGGTGAAGTCGGAGGACTTCCTTTTGGTCCTTTCCGACCTTCCGTTTTTGACCAGGGAGGTGCTGGACGGCTTCCTTTCAGACTGTCCGGTTGAGGCGGCGATCTGCTATCCCATCGTGCCGGTGGCGGCTTGCGAGCGTGACTTTCCTGGTGTGAAGCGGACCGCGCTGAGGCTGAGGCAGGGGGAGTTCACGGGCGGGAACGTCTGCCTGATGTCCCAGGCAGGGGCGAAGGCGATCGTGCCGTTTTTGAAGGAAGCGTACGAGGCGCGCAAGAGCCCACTCAGGCTGGGTCGGATCGTGGGGGTGCGGGTTTTGCTGATGCTGCTGTGGGGCCGGTTGGTGCCGGGTTCGCTGGACATCCCCAAACTTGAGCGGCAGGTCTCGCGGGTGCTCGGGTGCCCGATCCGCGCCGTCCAGAGCCCGTTCGCAGGGTTGGGGACGGACGTGGACACATTTGACCAATACCTGGCACTTATGGCACTCCAGTCGCCCGGGACAGTGCCGACAAAGAGTATGTGAGCGAGCAAATCCAACCGGCGCGCCAAGCCTCGATCTGTGACCGGGCGAGGGAGTTCTTGATATCCCAGCCGGGCGTCACCGACGCGATCGTGTGGGAATCCCGCAGCAAGATGGTGGCCAAGGTGACCGTTTTGGAAAGCAAGGAATACTCCGAGATCGATCTGCGCGAGGCTTGCGTCAAAAAGCTCGGGGCAGGTTTAAGCCCAAAAATGATCCTGATCGAGCGGATCAAAGAGCCAGGGCAGCGCCGGTCGGCCTAGTCTTGGTCCTTGTCTTCTTCAGCGTCGGACTCGATCGCGCCGACCTGGTTCTTGGGTCGGAGGATCTCTTCCGCGTCGATCTCAGCGATGCTCCGGACGTTCCGGTTAGGACAGTTGTTGCAGACGAACTGGACATTGACCTGGGCGAGCCAGTCAGGGACGTTATCAATCTTTTTTCCGCAGGAGCAGGTGATCATTCCGATTTTTCCGAATTCGATGTGGACGGCTCGGCGCTGTCCGTTGCCTCGTCGTAGAACTGGGTGGCCTGGATGTGGGTCAGCCAACCGTTCACGAGCATGACAAGGGCGCCGACAAAGTAGATACCGACGAGGCCGGTCTCAAACTTTTGGCCAGGGTCGCGGATGTTCCCTTCGTTTGTGAAGAGGCCCCATGCCCCCAGGCACAACAAAAGGAAACCGAACCAAAAAAAGGTGTTCTTCCACCATGCTGGCCGTGAAACCCGCTTTTTGCCCACAGGGGCATAAGATACCTAGTGTCGCGGTGGACGGTCAGGCCTTGATGTCGACGACCTTGCCCTTGGTCTCGATGAGCTGGACAAGTTGGTCGGCCTGCATGCGTTGGCTTTCGAGCGCCTTTTTGAGCACTGCCAGCTGGTACGCCTTTCGATCGGCTGGGGCGGACTGTGCCTGTGTGATGGCGGCGGTGGTTGCCGTGGACGGGCCGATCTTCATGGTTCTGCCTTAGATCATTGGTCGAATTACCTGGGTGGACAGGGCCGGGGAGGACAAAAAGTTCTGCCTGACCCTTGCGCATTGCATGAGCAAGCAATTATGCTAGCCAGGAGATGAAGTTCGTGCTGGTCACGAAGGATCCGGACATTAGGGAGGCTACAAAGGGGGCGTTCCAACCTGAGGACACGCTTGCCGTTCACGACGAGTGGGAGAAGGCGCTGGACGACTGTGAGGGTGCCGACCTGATGTTTGTCGACCTTTTGGCCACCCTTGCCACACCGCACAAGATAGCCGGGTACGAGGCATTTGCCGAGGCAAAAATGGACCACCCTGTGGCCGGGGCGGTGCCCCTGGTCCTCATCGGCCAGCCGGACGATTACGAGCTGGATTTTTTGGTCGGATATCCGAACTTCGTGTTCGCGAACTTGCGGCGCCCTATCACTTTTAAGGTCCTGCGCCGCGCTTCCACCTGGGTCTGAGGTTCCTTATTTGCTCTTTGGGTGGGCGGACGCGACCACGTCCCGCAGGCGTTCGATGCTGACGTGGGTGTAAATCTGGGTGGTCGCCAGGCTTTCGTGTCCGAGGAGCTGCTGGACGACCTTGAGGTCCGCGCCGCCGTCGAGCAGGTGGGTCGCGAAGGTGTGGCGCAGTGTGTGGGGGGTGACGTCGGGCGGGAGCCCTGCGGCAGTCGCGAACCTGCGAACGATGTTCTGGACGGTGCGGCTGGTCAGGCGTCCGCCTTGGGCGTTCGTGAACAAGGGATCGCCGGTGACCGGGGAGACACGCTCGGTTTGCAGATACCTTGTGAGGGCTTCGGCGCACGTTGCTCCGAACAGGACGACGCGCTCTTTGTTCCCTTTGCCGCGGACGACGGCCTCGCTCCTGGCCAGATCGACCGAGACGGTGTCCAGGGCGACGAGTTCGGAAGCCCGCAGTCCGGCCGCGTAGGCGAGTTCGAGGACGGCTTGGTCCCGCAGAGGTGTTTTCGTGGCGGTGGCGGCATCGAGGAACTCCTCGGTCTGTTGTTGGCTGAGGGCTTTGGGGATGTCGCGTCGTCGGTAGGGCGCGTCGAGCGCCTCGGTCGGATCTGTGGAGATCTTGCCGGTCGAGAGCAGGTACCGGCAGAACGACCTTACGGTTGAAAGCTTTCTGGCGCGGGTGACCGGGTTTTGACCAAATGCCCGAAGATACGTCCTGACGGTCTCAACCTTAAAGTGGGGAAGATCGTCCACCATCTGGGCGAGTTGGTTCAGGTCGGCCCTGTAAGATTTGACAGTATGGTTGGACCGGGTCGCTTTGAGGACACGGAGAAACTCCTGGACATGGGAGTCCATCGACATGGTCAGCCCGAGACCTTGCGGAACACGAGTGTCCCGTTATGGCCACCAAACCCGAAGGAGTTGGTCATCGAAACATCAACGTCCACCTTTCTGGAGACGTTGGGAACGTAGTCCAGGTCGCACTCCGGATCGGGGGTCTCGTAGTTGATGGTGGGCGGCAAGACCCCGTCCCTCATCGCCAGGACACAGATGATGGACTCGACGGCGCCGGCCGCCCCCAGCATGTGCCCCAGGCTGGACTTGGTGCTGCTGACGGGAGTTTTGTAGGCTTGCTCGCCGAACGCGCGTTTGATCGCCATCGTCTCGAACTTGTCGTTGTAGGGGGTGGAGGTGCCGTGGGCGTTGATGTAGCCGACCTCTGCGGGTGTCACGCCGGCGTTCTTGAGCGCCATCTGCATGGAGCGGAAGGCACCGTCGCCGTCGGGGTCTGGCATGGTGATGTGGTAGGCGTCGCCGCTCATGCCGTATCCGATGACCTCGGCGTAGATCTTGACTCCCCTGGCCTTGGCGAAGGCGTAGTCTTCCAGAACGACCGTTCCGGCCCCTTCTGCCATGACAAAGCCGTCCCTGCCGAGGTCGAACGGCCTCGATGACTTGGGGCCTGCCTCGTTGTTGGTCGTCATGGCCCGGGCGGCGCAGAACCCACCCAGCCCGAGCGGGTTGATGGGGGCCTCGGTCCCGCCCGCGAGCATGGCCACGGCATCGCCTCGCTTAACGATGTGGTAGGCGTCGCCGATCGAGTTGAGCCCGGTGGCGCAGGCGGTCACGACGCAGGAGTTGGGGCCCTTGAGCCCGAACTTGATCGAGACCATGCCGCTGGACATGTCGGGGATCATGTAGGGGATGAAGAACGGCGAGACCCTGTCCGGCCCGCCTTCCAGAAGTTTGGTCGCCTGTTCCCAGACTGATGTGAACCCGCCGATGCCGGAGCCGATCATCACGCCGGTGGCGTTGGCGGTCTCTGGGTCGTCGGTCGGGAACCCGGCGTCTTCGATCGCCATTGCCGAGGCTGCGACGGCCAGACAGATGACGCGGTCCATGCGCCTGGCCTCTTTCTTGTCCAGATAGGCCTCCGCGTCAAAGCCTTTGACCTCACCGGCGACGCTTGTGGCGTAGCCTGTCGTGTCGAAGTGGGTGATCGGCGCAATGCCGCTTTCACCCGCAAGCATCCGCGGCCAGAATTCCTGGACGGAGTTGCCCAACGGGGTGACTGCGCCGATGCCAGTGACGACGACGCGGCCGGACGGCGCGGTCGGCAGAGCCATGCGCTATTCGATGTTGGACTCGATGTACTTGACGGCGTCTCCCACCGTCTTCAAGTTGTTCACATCGTCGTCGGGGATCGAGATCCCGAACTCTTCTTCCAGAGCCATGACGAGTTCGACCGTGTCCAAAGAGTCCGCGCCCAAATCCTCTTGGAACGCTTTACCCTCGTCGACTTCGGTCTCGGCGACGCCGAGCTCCTCGCAGACAACCTTCCTCACTCGCTCGTAGACTGTTCCTGACATTCTTGTCCGTTCCTTCCTGAACCGGGCGCTAGCCCTGGCAGATATTACACGCTTTTGTGCAGCGAAGGGGCCGACAGCCCCCAGAATCTGTTAGAGAAAGAGCCCACCGTCCACTGTCAGAACCTGTCCGGTGACGAATCCTGCGTCTGTGGAGGCAAGGAAAGCGACGGCCGACGCGATGTCTTCGGCGCTGCCGAGCCTGCCGAGCGGGGTGTTCTTGGCCGCCCCTTCTTTCATCTCCTCGCTGAGGTCTGCGGTCATGTCGGTCTCGATGAACCCCGGGGCGACGGCGTTGCAGGTGATTCCCCTGCTTCCGAGCTCTTTGGCCACACTCATGGTCATGCCGACGAGCCCGGCCTTGCTGGCAGAGTAGTTGACCTGTCCAGCGGCGCCGTGGAGCCCGACCACGCTGGTGATGTTGACGATCGAGCCGGACCGGGCCTTCATCATGGGCCTCATGACGGCACGAACGCAGTTGTAGGCACCCTTGAGGTTGGTGTCGATGACCTGGTTCCAGTCGTCGTCGCTCAGGCGCATCATGAGGTTGTCCCTGGTGATTCCTGCGTTGTTGACGAGCACGTCTGGCGTCCCGAGTTCTTGTGTGATCGTCGCAAAGACCTCGTTGACTTGCTCTGTGTCGGCGACGTTCAGGCCGTAAGGGTGGGCCTTGCCACCGGATTCGTGGATCGAGTCGACCGTCTGCTGGGCGTTTTCGACTTTGGTCGCGATACAGGCGACGGTCGCGCCTTCGGCGGCGAAGCGCTCGGCGATCGCCCTGCCGATCCCCCTGCTTGCGCCGGTCACAACGACGACTTTGCCGGCGAACCTCATACCTTGCCCTCCAAGGCTGCCACGGTCGCTTCGAGGGTCGCCATGTCGTTGACCCTGAACCCGGTGGATTCGGGGGATATTCGCCTGAGCAGACCGGTGAGGACCTCGCCACTGCCGCACTCGACAAAGGTGGTGACCCCGGCCGCGACCATGTTGGCCACAGACTCTCGCCACCGGACGGAGGACCTTAGTTGCTCTTCCAGCAATCTGGCCCAGTCTGTCCCTGGCGCAGCGGTGACGTTGCTGTAGACGGGCAGGCCGGTGGGTTCGAACCGGACGGACCCGAGGTGTCCGGCAAGCTCTCTGGCGCTCTGCTGCATGAGAGGGCTGTGGAACGCACCGGAGACGTTGAGTGGGAGGACGCGTTTCGCGCCGCGTTCGGAGGCCATCGCGCTCGCCCGCTGGACGGCGCCAAAGTCACCGCTCATGACGAGTTGTCCGGGGCAGTTGTCGTTTGCGACCACGACTGTTCCGCCTGTGATCTCGGCAAGGACCTCGGAGAGCGACTCTTGATCGAGCCCAAGGACGGCGGCCATCGTGCCGGGACGTTCTTTTCCGGCCCGGCCCATGATGGCTCCCCGCTGGGCGACGAGCCGCGCTCCGTCCTCGATGCTCAGCCACCCAGCGGCGGCAAGGGCGGCGTACTCGCCGACGCTGTGTCCTGCCATCGCCATTGGTTTCAGTCCGGGCAGTGAGGCGTGGAGGGCGTAGAAGGCGGCCAGTCCGGCGGCGTAGAGGGCTATCTGGGTGTTCTCGGTCTGCCGGAGGGTCTCCTCGTCGGCGTTGAAGCAAAGCGTGGCGACGTTCGTGCCGGTCGCTTGTTCGACCTGGTCAAAGACCTGCCTGGCTTGTGGGATGTGGAGATAGAGATCTTCTCCCATTCCGGGACGTTGCGAGCCTTGCCCGGGAAAGACGACGGCGACCATCGGGCAGGAGAGTACCCGCCGGTATCAGACCGCCCCCTTCCCCCGGCGGTACATTCAGGCGCATGAGCCAGGACATCTTGGAAGTGTTCCCCAACCCCGCCAGCCACCGAGATTACGTGATCTGCCACTCCTGCCCGGAGTTCACGAGCGTGTGCCCCAAGACGGGCCAGCCCGACTTTGCGACGATCGACTTGGAGTACGTCCCGGACGAGCTGTGCATCGAGCTCAAATCGCTCAAGCTGTATTACCACTCGTTCAGGAACGAGGGGATCTTCTACGAGGGCGTGGTCAATCGGCTCCTTGACGAGCTCTCTGCGTGTTGCTCACCCAGGTGGATGAAGGTGACAGGGACGTTCAACGTCCGAGGCGGCATCAGCAGCGTGATCGAGGCCGAGACCGGCGACGTGCCCTAGGCCAGCCTGGGGACGATGATGCCTGGGCTGGTCAGGCGGACCGGGTTGCCATCGACGGTGTACTCGAGTTCCATGAAGACGGCCTGGTTGTACTCCTCGCGGCGGGGCAGCACGACCTTGGCCTCTGGCAGAAGGTCCACAAAGAACTCCTTGTCGGCAAACCAGTAGTCCTCGGATGTCGTCCCCCAGACCCTGACCTTGTCGGGTGCGTTGTCGTGGGTGCATCCGAGGGTGAGCATGCGGTCACCCAGGTTCCATTCGAACGTGGCGCGGGGGAAATCCCCTAGGCCGAGGCAGTTCCGCACGAATGCGCCCACCGACGACAGCCGGTAGTCCCATTCGCCGATCGAGTGTCCCATGTTGGGCACGAACTGCACGGCACTGGATGCTGGGAGCCGTTTGTAGTACCGGGAGACGGCGTCGAACGCCCAAAATGGATCGTTTGAACCGGAGACGGAAAAGACCGGAACGTTGATCTGGCCGAGGTGCCGGGCAGGATCGACCAAGAACCGCAGGGCTTCGCCTTCGTCCGAGAAGGCGGTTTCGTGAAGCATGCGGCGCGTGTAGTCGTCAAGCATCGGGCTCGTTTGTTTCCAGAGCGCGACCTGGTGTTTGAGCTGGTCGGCCATGTCCAGGTTGTCGAACGCGACCGGGACGATTCCCTTGACGCGGGGATCGCCCATGCCGGCCAGGAGCCACGTTGTCCATGCCCTCTTGCTGGCGCCGCCGATCACGAAAGAGTTGAACCGGCCGAGCGACCAGTCGACGAGGGCCTCGATCGCGGCAATCCCAGCACGGACCATCGGCACGAGGATCGGCCATTCTGCGTCACCCGACTGCATGTACTTTTCGAACGAGTGGGCGACAAGGTCGTCTTCAACCATGTCCCAGAGGGGTTGGTTGGGCACACCGAACATGACGGCGACGGGGATTTTGAGGTGGGCGGCGAGGGCCTGCGCGTAGGCCAGGTCCGGCTCCCCGGCATCGTCTCCCGTGATTTCCAGGTAGCAGGCGGAGCGGCTGACGCAGTCTTCCGGCTCAACCACGACGATGCGGTGCTTCCACTCTGCACCTTGCCAAGTGCCAGACGTCAGCTCGACGACGTTGCCCTTGGCGGACCAGTCGTGGTTACCCACGCCCTCGCGGACTGTGCTTGCAAAGTCTTGATGCATCGCCTTTTTGTTGAACCTCAACCAGCATGGCGACATTGGCCCGCACAAGCAGGATATTCCACGTTTCGACCCTGTTTTAGCACGAGAATATTGCCAACTTCTTGACTGGAGCGGAAAAACGTGCCAAACTTGAAGCTGAGGGCTCTATGCGTTTAGCCGAGCTCACTGGGTGTACGGAATGTTGAACGTACTGAAAACAAAAATCCTGGCTTGCCTTGGTCTGGCGTTGCTTTCCGCAGCGTCGTTTGCAAGCTTTATCGATGCTTCGATCTTGATCGAGCGGGCAGCTAACAACCGGACTCTTTCAGTCCGCTACGACGGTGCTAACGCCGCTGTGGTGGAGATGTTGGTGAACGGCAAGAGCGTCGCCTCCCGGCAAGTGAACGCCGACCAGTCCACTGGCGAGACCAATTTCACGGTCGACACAGCGGCCCTGCAAGACGGCGCGAACACAGTCGAGATCCGCCTGTTCGACCCGAAGGGCAAACTTCTTGGTTCTGAGAAGACGACCATCCAGGTCGACCGACAAGGAACCGGCCCGGTCACGATCTCCACCCCGAAAGCGAACGAGACCGTGCAGGGCGTGGTCGAGATCAAACTCGGCTTCAAACAGGAGCTCAAGAACGTGTACGTCAGCTTCTTTGTTGACGACGAGTTCAAGATCTTGAAGAACTTCCCGCCGTACAACTACCGATGGGACACCACCGGCGTATCCAACGGTTGGCACGAGGTCCAGGCCTGGATCATCGACGAGAACAACGCGACTTTCAAGACGGACAAGCTTCGGCTGTTCGTCGACAATCCCGGTGGCAAGACCAACCGACCCGACGAAACCGTGAAGCCGGTCGCTGGGAACACGGTCCCGCCGACCAGCACAGAGAAGCCGGTCAAGCCGACCACCGATCTGAAGGCACCCACGACCGCGACCGTCAAGGGCGGCGCGTCGGCCAAGTCCAGCGGTGGTTCTGGGACCGCCACTGGCCCGCGCCTGATGAACCCGGCGTCTCCGGACAAACCGATCAAGGTCGGTGCGACCAAACCGGGCACAGCCGAGACTGTCGATCCTGGCATCGTGGCCATCAGCACGACGGAAAAACCCGTCGTCAAGCTGGAGCCCCTTAAGATCGGCTTTGGCACCAGGCTGGCCGACCGCGACCACATGGACATCTACCTGGAAGGCGCCAAGGTCACCTTTGACGTCTCGCCCAGGATCACGGAAGGCGTGCCCCTGGCGCCGTTCCGCCACCTGTTCGAGGCGGACGGTGGAAAGGTGAAGTGGGACCACAACTCCAAGCGGGTCGATGGCACCAGCGATTCCATGACCCTTTCGTTCAGCGTCGGCAACCCGAACGCGACCGTGAACGGCAGGTCTATGTTCATGGAAACGGCACCGTTCATCGAGCATGGAAGGACAATCGTTCCTCTGAGCTTTATGGGCGAGGCGCTTGGCTACTCGATCAGCTTTGACCAAAACTCTGGCCACGTTCTGATCCTCTCGGCCAAATCCCGGTAGACCGGCACAACCCGTACACCACGACACAGGCCGCCCACAAGCGGCCTGTGTCGTTTTTTGCGCAACTACCCAAAGTGGTCTGAACAATCCATCCGGTCTGCCGAAGATCAGATTGGACAAGTCAGAATGGCCGGGGATGCACTGAGGAGAAACGCGTTTGCCCCCTTTGCCGTGTGCCTCGCTATTTTGGGCAGTGGCGGCATCGGCCTTTCTGTCGCTTACCGGTCCGCCCTCCACAGTTTTGACCAGGCCACAACGGAGTCTCTTGTGGCTGCTGCCACGGCCGCGGCCATGTCGCAGGACGTCGAGGGACTGACCTTCGTCCTCGGGCCTTCGGACGCCGAGAGCATCCCTGCCAGAGCCTCCAAGAACGCTTTGGAGAGGATCACCCAAGGGATGCCTTCCGTGGACTTTGCCGGCCTCTACGTGATGTCGGGCGATGGCTGCGTGCTCTTGTCTTCGGCGACTTCGGCGAAGACCCCCCGATTCAAGCCTTACACACCGGTCGAGTCGATGCCACCGCTTGTCGAATCGACCTTGGTCGGCAAGGCGCCGACCTCGACCCTGGAGCCTAAGACCGATTCCTATGGAACGTGGCAAGAGGCGAGTTACCCGCTCACGGACTCGCAAGGTGAGGTGACCGCCGTTGTCCTTGTCCAGTCTTCTTACGCTGGATACCTCGCCAGGAAAGCGCACCTGGCCCGCACTTTCGGGCTGGCGGGCGGACTAGTCCTGCTGGCTGGGGTGGGCCTTTCGTGGCCGTTTTACTGGCTGGTGCGCACGCCCCGCAGGGTGCAGCGCAAGCACAAGCAGAGGGTGTTTGCCGACGTCGCCCTGGCGATCGTGGCACTGTGGTTCCTTTCGGCGGCGATACGCCCGCTGACAAACCACCACACGCCCTCCGAGGTTTGGAACCAGCTGACCAGGGACGCATCGATCCGGTACTCGCTGGCGGCCAGTGCGATGGCAGGCTTTGCCGTGCTGTTAAGAAGGCGGCTGCTGGTCGTGGGCGACCGTTTAGAGACGGTCGAGAGGATCGGGTCCACGGCAGAGGCGCAGTACCGCGGCATCGTCGAGAGCCTTCCTGTCGGCCTTGCGATCTTCGAGGGTTCGACGGCGATCTTCATCAACGACGTTTTTTCCCGGCAGTTCGGGTCGGGCCAGCCGATCCGGTCATCCGACCAAATGGTCGAGCGGCTCCACCCTCAACACGAAACGGAGGCGAAAGATCTTCTTGGTGCGATCAGTCTTGCCAAGCACTCGCGGTATGACCTGAAGGTTGACAACGGGGACTTGCCGGACAGGACGTTCGAGGTCCAGGTCGTGCCGATTTATGAACCAAGTGGTTTGTGCCGGCAGACGCTGGTCTATTCGATCGACCTGACACCGGAGCTCACGGCGCGGCAGGCGATCCAGGACGCGAACGAAGAACTGGGCCAGAAGAACACGATGCTTTCTTCCGCCCTTGCCGGTTTGGAGGACAACCTCCAGAGCGTCGTCCACGCACTGGTCAAAGCAGTCGAGGCCAAGGATCCGTACACGGCGGGCCATTCTTCGCGCGTGATGCAGTACAGCCTTTGGCTCGGCGAGCAGATCGGGCTGGGGCCGTACGCGCTCCGCATCCTTGAACAGGTCACGCTGGTTCACGACGTCGGCAAGATCGGCCTACCCGACGACATTAAGACCCCGCCCGACCTGCTCACTCCCGAGGAGTACGACGTTATCAAGCTGCACCCGGTCTATGGAGTCGAGATCATCAAGAACATCGCGATGTTTAAGGAGTGCATCCCGATTGTCCGGTCCCACCACGAGCGTTTGGACGGCAAGGGCTACCCGGACGGGTTGCAGGGGGACGAGATCTCTGTGTTGGTGCGGATCAGCTCGATCGCCGACATCTTCGACGCAATGACCAGCACCCGTGCCTACCGCGACGGCATGCCCCTGGAGAAGGTGCTGGCCATCATGGACGACATCGCCATGAAGGGCGAGATCGACGCGGAGCTCTTTGCGGTTTTTTGCTCGATCATCCGCCAGCGAGGGATCATCCCGCAGGAGACCCTTGCGAGGTCGGCGGCATGACCTGCGGAACTCGGGCAACCCTACCGATAACATAACTTAGGGCCAAATTGCGCTGACAAAAGGTAAGCAAATGGAACACGATTACAGCGAGCGACGTAAACACGCGAGGTTTGAACTACTTGACTACGCGCTGGTTACGAAAGAGGGAGACAGGGTCACCACCAGGTCTGTGATCGTCGATATCAGTCTTGGGGGCCTTCAGTTGCGCTCTCGCGATCCGTTCGAGTCTGGCGCTAAGTACAGGATCGAGATCGGCCGGGGCGAAGAGACCCCGATCGTCATTGCCGCAGAGGCAAGGCACTCCAAACCGATCCCTGACTCCGACCTGTTCTCAACGGGCTTCCGACTGACCCCTTCCACCGCTGTCGAGCGCATCGAATGGGTCGAGTACGTCCATGCGGTGTTCAAGCTGCAGGGCGAGATGCTGATCGGCTAAGGCTGTAGACCAAAGTAAAGGCGGGTGGCTGTTCAGCCACCCGCCTTTGTTTTGTTCAAAGCTTGGTCACTGGCTGCTGCAGCCGCAACCGCCGCATCCGCCGCCCTGCCCTTCTTCGGACTTGAAGGAGGAACCGCACCCGCACGAGGCGACCGCGTTGGGGTTTTCGATCTTGAAGCCGCCGCCGTTGATGTCGTCAACGTAATCGACCTCGGAGCCGTCCATGTACTGAAGGCTCAACCGGTCCACGTACAGCTTGAGTCCTTCCTGCTCGAACACGTTGTCCTCGGTCTCAGGTGCGCCGTCGTCGATCGCCATGCCGTATTGCAGACCGGAGCAGCCGCCTGACGCGACCCATACCCTCAGCGCCGCCTCGGGCTTTTGCTGCCCTTCCATCAGGTCCTTAAGTTCCTGGTGGGCACGTGCAGTCAGTGTGATAGCCATTTTGTGTTGGAGCGGCATCTGCCGTACTGCTATTGTAGGCGCATCTTGCGCCGACTCCAAACTGGACCTAGTACGAGCCCCTTTCGATCGGGCCGAATGTCCCTGTGCCTAGTTCGGACGGGTGCCTCTCGCCCGGCGAGTCAGGCAGGACCGGCGCCCTTCTCGCCCATAATTCGCTTTGACATGCCGTACGTAGTCACCGAGCCCTGCATCGGGGTCAAAGACAAGTCCTGTATGACGGTCTGCCCCGTCGACTGCATCTACGAGGACCAGGACCAGGTTTGGATCAACCCTGACGAGTGCATCGACTGCGGCCTGTGCGAGCCCGAGTGCCCGGTTTCGGCGATCTTTGTCGACACCGATGTCCCGGCCAACTGGAAAGACTTTATCGAGAAGAACGCCGAGATGGGCCGCAAGCTTTCGGGCGGCTAGAAGAACTCTTTCAGGAACCTGTCCCACTTCAGGCGTTCGATCCGGCCCAGGTCGGTGATCATAAAGCCGGTTCTAAAGTAGCCCTGCCG
>CAZGER010000002.1:0-1068 GCA_964524565.1 uncultured Chthonomonas sp.
CACGCACAAGGTCCGACTGTTCCAGCAGTCTGACCGCTTTGAAGAGGAGATCGTCAAAGTCGAGGGCGTTGGCCCTGCGCAGGGACTCGTTGTAGTCCTTGTAGATGTCGGCAACGATCCGGTGGAAGAAGCTTGCGGCGTTTTCTTTGTACTTTTCTGGCCCGGTCAGCTTTTCTTTGGCGTTGGAGATCTCGTTGAGGACGGAGCGGGGCTGGATCGACTTGTCGTCCAGTTCTCTGGCCCGGATCAGGTCCTTGACAACGCCGAGCTGGTCCGAATCGTCGTAGACGACAAAGTTCCGGTCTATGCCGATGGCTGCGCCGTCGGTGCGAAGGAGCCTTGCGCAGACGCTGTGGAACGTCCCCATCCAGATGCTTTTTGCCGCATCGCCGACGAGGGCCTCGATCCGCTCCCTCATTTCCCTGGCCGCCTTGTTGGTGAAGGTCACGGCGAGGATGCCATAGGGCGGGACGCCGTCGGAGATCAGGCGGGCGATCCTATAGGTGACGACCCTGGTCTTGCCCGAGCCTGCGCCGGCGACGATCATGATCGGTCCTCCCGGGCAGAGCACAGCCTCAGACTGTCGGTCGTTCAGGCTGGCAAGCTCGATGGAAGGCTCTGTCATGGGACGTGTCCATTTTGCTCGAATCCGCTGGTCCGCGACGGGTAAAGTGGGAGTCTGCGGCAAGAGATTCGTACGGCGCCTTTGCCTGTAACGTGCAGGGTGACATCGGCGTCGAAACGCATAGAAACCGTGGAAGCCCCGGAATCCTGCGCGGGGCGGTGAACAGAATGAAGAGACTGCTTGCAGTAGCAATGGCAACCGTTTTGGTCGCCGGTGTATTTGCCCAGGGCACCTTTACGATCAGGCGCCCGTCCGACGGGTCGCGCGTCCGGGAGACAGTCCCGGTGCGGATCCCCAAGGGCAGCATCGGGCCGAACCAGTACATCGGCGTTTTAGTGAACGGAAAGTTCCTTGAGGCTGTCGTGCCGGACGTTTCTGGCGACGACTATGTCTACAACCTTGACACGAAGGGCAAACTGATCCCGGACGGAAAGATGACGATC
>CAZGER010000002.1:1078-19568 GCA_964524565.1 uncultured Chthonomonas sp.
CGTGACTGTGGATCTTGACAACTCGAACTCGATCACGCCGGACGAGGACGGTCGGTACCTGCGGTACCAGTTCGTGCCGGGGATCGAGCGCGTTTACAACATCAGCCAGAGCGTGACCGTCTCGATGGTCACCCAGGCGCAAGCCCAGCTGGGGAGCCGCGCGGCGGAGATCCCGCTGGGGCTAGAAAAGATCCGCTACCTGATCGCCACCGACAACGGCTACACCGTCAAGGGCAGGCGCGAGGGTCTGATGCGGTTCCAGGCTTTGCCGGAAAAGGGCAAGGACTACGCGATGCTGGTGCTTGCGGGCGAGACCGAGGCGAAGAAGTTCATGGACTACGAGATGCACCCGCTGTTCATGCGCATCACGGACACTGGCCGCGAGGTCTTTTCCTCCAAGCCGGTCTACTTCCCGATGGAAGGCACGGCTGGCGAGTCCTTCCGCAGCGACCTCTTGGGACTGTTCCCACTGCCGGTGTTGCCGGAGAACCGGGTCACGGTCGGAAAGGTCTGGCCCTCGGCGATCCCGATGCCGAACTTCGACCTGGAGAAAATGGACGAGCTCAACAGCTTCATCCAGTACATGCCGGGCCGGTCCACACTCGAGAAGTTCGAGTGGGAGAAAGGGATCCCCTGCGCAAAGATCCGGTCCGAGCTCGGGCTGGGCGCCAGGGACCTGAAGGGCCTGACGAGGCTCAACCAACTTGCCGGTGAGGCAACCACGCTTAAGATCGAGGTGATCCAGTGGATCGCGATCGACCGGGGCATCCTGGTCAAAGAGATTCGGAACACCTACAGTGAGCAACTGGTCGATGTCGCCAGCCAGAGCGGCGCAAGCGGCACCCTTGGTGCCGGGAGCGGCAGCACGGGACAGAACGGTGGACGCCGACAGCCCGGACAGGGCGGTCGCGCCGGTGGGTTTGAACACCGTCCGGGCATCGTGACCAACCCGTTTGGCAACTACGGTCTGACTGAGGCGATCAACTCCTTCCAGGATTCCGGTTCCGGAGCCCTCGGGCCACCGCCCCTGCCAGGCCAGGGCGGCGGTGGTAACCAGGGTGGCGGGTTCGGTCGGTCGGGCGGCGGTGCAGGAACCGTCAAGATGATCTTCCGACAAAAACAGAGCTCGGTCACAGAACTGGAACGCTAGATAAGGTCAAACTAGAGGGTCAATGGCCCTTGACCAGGAAACAGAAGGAAGCTCCCCGGCAGACGCCGGGGAGCTTCGGCTTACTTTGGGGCAGCACCTTGAGGAACTCAGGGGAAGGCTCATCAAGATCGCGGCCATCCTGGTGGTGGGGATGTCGGCGGCGGCGTTCCTGGTGCGGGGCGCGTTCGAGGTCCTGGTCGCCCAGATCAGGCGTGGTCTGCCGCCCGATTTCCAGCTTGAGTTTGTCTGGATCTCCGTCACGGACCCGTTCATGTTCTGGTTCAAGCTCTCGTTCACGCTTGGCCTAGCGATCACCCTGCCGCTCACGATCGCGCAGTTGTGGGGGTTTATCGCCCCAGGGCTGAGGGAATCGGAAAGGAAACCGTTCCGGACACTGATCCCGGTCAGCGTGGGCTTGTTCTTTATGGGGGTCGCCCTCGGTTGGTTCATCCTTCCGCCGACGATCGGTTGGTTCGCAGGTGTGGCAGAGTCGTTCCCGCAGTCACGGGTTCTGCAAAAGGCCGACGACATCGTCTACTTCTGCGCCAAGATGCTGCTTGCTTTTGGCCTGGGCTTCCAGCTGCCGATCCTTGTGTTCTTTGCGACCCGGATCGGGCTTGTCCGGGTCAAGACGATGACCAGGTACTGGCGGCACCTGGCGGTCGGCGTGTTTCTGACTGCCGCGGTCGTCACACCCTCGGGCGACCCGCTTTCCATGACCGTCATGGCCCTGCCGATGACGGTGCTGTTCGCACTCAGCGTGTGGGCGGCCAAGATCACGATGAAGCGGTCTGGCGAGCCTGAGTACGACGACCTTGACGATCTGGACTGATGTCTGAGCCGCTGATTGCCCGGCTGTTGCGCGAGCGGGGGGCGGTCACCAGGCAGTTCCCTCCCAGGGAAGCCTCATACGGCGAGCCGTCCGTCCATTTGAGCCAGGCGGTCCAGGAGCGGCTTCACACACTTGGCACCAGCAGGCTGTTTTCGCACCAAGCAACGGCGATCGAACTCGCTTTGGCGGGCAAGGACTGCATGGTTGTGACGGGTACGGGCAGCGGCAAGAGCCTTTGCTACAGCGTCCCGATCTTGGAAGCGTGCCTTGGAGAGCCGATGGCCAGGGCACTCATCGTCTACCCGACGAAGGCTTTGGCGCAAGACCAGCTCGGGAAGCTGGAGAACCTGTTCGAGGGGTCCCACGTTTCGGTGGGGACCTACGATGGGGACACTCCCAAGGGCCACCGTTCGGCTGTTAGGAAAGGGGCGAACGTTGTCTTGACCAACCCTGACATGCTCCACACGGGGATCTTGCCGCACCACGAGACGTGGGTCAAGTTCCTGAGGAGCCTGCGCACCATCGTCATCGACGAGGCCCACACCTACCGTGGCATTTTTGGCGGGCACGTTGCCTGGACCGTCCGACGGCTGCTTCGGCTGTGCGACTGGTACGGATCGAACCCGACAGTGATCGCCTGCAGCGCGACGGTCAGCAACCCGGCGGAGCTTTTTCAGGGGTTGACAGGCCGGGTGGCGACGGTCGTCGACAAGGACGGCGGGCCGGCGGGGGAGCGGACAGTGCTGTTGGTCCCACCCTCGCTGACCCAGGACGACCCCAAGAGCCCCAATGTCGTCTGCGGTGAGATCGCGGCGGAGATGATCGAGAGCGGGCTCAAGGTGATCGTCTTTTGCCGGGCCAGGGTGACGGCAGAGCTTGTCCAGCGCATTGCCAGGGACCGGCTGGAACCGGTCGGACTGGCGGACTCCATCGCCTCGTACCGGGGCGGGTACACACCGGCCGAGCGCAGGCAGATCGAGAAACGGCTGTTTTCTGGTTCGCTCAAGGGGATCGTCTCGACTTCGGCGATGGAGCTTGGGGTGGACATCGGCGGGCTCGACGCGGTGGTCCTGAACGGGTATCCGGGCAGGGTCTCGAGTTTTTGGCAGCAGATCGGACGGGCCGGGAGGGCGGGATCGAGGGGGCTGGGCGTCATGGTGGCGCACGACGACCCTTTGGAACACTATCTTTGCACGGACCCAGAGCGGCTGCTTGCGACCCAGGGGGAGCCGGTCGTCCCGAGCCTGCAGAACAAGTACGTTGCCGCGGCGCAGCTGAGGTGCGCGGCCCACGAACGCCCGCTCGGCCCGAACGATGCCGCCCTGGTGGAAGTTTCGCCGGCCGCCCTGGAAAACGAGAAGGAGGCAGGGACGCTGGTCGAGTCTTCGGGGCTCGTTTACTACGCCAAGCACAGTCCGCCCGCCTCTGGCGTGAACATCCGTGGAAGCTCTGGGGGGCAGGTCGCACTTGTCTGCGGGGCCGAGGTGATCGGGGACATGGAGCACTGGCGCGCGCTGCAATGGGCCCACCCGGGGGCGGTCTACCTTCACCAAGCCCGCACCTATGTTGTCCAGGAGCTCGACCTGGTCCGCGCCCAGGCGGTGCTGACCGAGGACAATCCGGACCACTACACAGTCCCGAACGTTTCGGGCCTGATCGAGCCGGGGGCGGTCGTGGCGACGAAGCAGTTCGGCGACTTTTCCGCCGACCTGGCGGCGATGCGGGTGACCACGAGCGTCTCGGGCTATCGAAAGGTCTCGCTGAAGGGGCAGGTCACGCTGGAAGAGGTCGGTTTGAACCTGCCGCCGCTTTCGATCGACACAGTCGGGCTGAGGTTCGACTTGCCGTTTGGGATCGAGGTGGCGGCGGACGAGGAGGTCCTTTCGGCTGTCCAGGGGCTGGAGCGTCTGCTGGGGGCGCTGGCTTCTGCCATTGCCGGGTGCGACAAGGCGGACATCGCAACATCCTGGTACGCGGTGTCGCCCGACCGGATGAGGTCGGCGGTCTTTGTTTATGACGCGGCTGCTGGAGGTCTCGGACTGTGCGAGGTCCTGTTTTCGGATCTCGCAGAGTTGGTCGGGGCGTGCCACAGGGTCGCGGCGGACTGCTCCTGCGCCGACGGTTGTCCTCTGTGCGTGATGGGGACGAGCCACGGCACGGTGGGTGGGCTGGTCTCCCGCAAGAACGCCCTGGGGCTGCTTTCCCGTATGGTTGCCAGCCTAGGTTCCCCTTAACCGAAAGGTATCCTCGCCTCTCCCATGCTTGTCCTGATGAAGGTCGGTGCGACGGAGGCCCACATTGAAGAGGTGTGCACGGTCATCCGTTCGCGGGGGATCGAGGCCCTTGTCCTGCCTGGCGAGCCGAGGCAGGCGGTGGGGATCCCCTCGTCGCTTTCCCATGACCAGCGCATTGATCTTGAGAGCGCACTGGAGCGACTGGCGGGAGTCAGCAAGATCACCCAGACCTCGAGTCCGTTCAAGCTGGCGAGCTTGGAGTTCTATCCTGAGCCCACGACGGTCCAGGTCGGGGGTGTCATGTTCGGGGCCGACCGGTTGACGCTGGTCGCAGGGCCCTGCTCGGTGGAATCGTACGAGCAGATGTCGGCGGCGGCGAAGATCGTCAAGCGGGGAGGCGCTACGGTCCTGCGGGGCGGGGCGTTCAAGCCGCGGACGTCGCCCTATGCGTTCCAAGGGTTGCAGGTTGAGGGGTTGAAGATCCTACGCGCGGTCGGTGACGAGGAGGGCCTGCCGGTGGTCACGGAGGTCATGACGGCGGACATGGTGGAGACTGTCGCAAGGGAGGCCGATATGTTGCAGATCGGTGCCAGATCCATGCAGAATTTCCCCCTCCTGATCGAGGCTGGTAGGTCTGGCAAGCCGATCTTTCTCAAACGGGGCCCGGCTGCCACAATCGACGAGTTCCTTTTGGCGGCTGAGTACATCTTGAACCAGGGAAACCCTCACGTAGTCTTGTGCGAACGGGGGATTGCGGCCCTCGACCGGACCTACACCCGCAACACGCTGGACCTGAGCGCGGTGCCTGTGCTGAAGGGGCTGACCCACCTGCCCGTCGCGGTCGATCCGAGCCACGGGACAGGCCACAGCCGGTATGTCGCGCCGATGGCGATGGCGGCGGTCGTTTCTGGCGCCGATGCGATCATGGTCGAGATGCACCCAGACCCGACCGAGGCCAAGAGCGACGGCGGCCAGGCGCTGGACGAGCAAGAGTATTTCGCCCTGACGGACAGCCTCAAAAAGCTCTCGACGTTCGTCGGGCGCGGGTACTAGCCTTCCTTCGGCAGCCAGTCGACCTTCGAGTCTGGCCTTACGATCGCGCGTCCGTACTCGGTGTCGATGAACCCCACGACCGTGCCCCTCAGGTCCAGACTGGTCAACAGCTGTCCGTTGAGGGTGTAGACGAAACCCTCAAGCTGGTCGAGGCTCTTTAAGTACGGCGCGATGGAGTCCTTGAACCCTGCCGAGTCTGGGAACTTGTCGTCGTAGTCCGCCAGGTAGATCTGGAGCGCGATCCCGATCATCTTGCCGCGCGTGATCGCGTCTTGCCGCACCCACCCTTTTTTATAGGCCAGGTAATCCTCGGCCGAGTACTCTTTGATCGGGATCAGCCTCAATCCCGACGGCCCGTAGAGGCACATGTAGCGGTTGTTCGAGGACACGAACGTCCGCCAGTAACCCAGGGTGACGACGGTGGACGTGGCGGTGTCTTTCTCCGGATTTCCGTTCAGCATCACGGGGAACGGCTTCTGGAGCAGGCCGACCAAGTCTCCTGGGTAGGGGGACCAGGATTCGAGCAGCGTGTCCGGCGGCGGCTCGTCGGCCCCCGGCGGAACCGGCACTGGGTTTCCCGTCCGTGGATCGACGGCCCAGGACTCGTACATGTGGGTGACCAGGATCCCAGAAAGGATCCTCATACCGTAGATTGCGCGTGGGCCGTTTCTGGAGGGGTGGTCGAACGTCGCCACGACCCGGCCAGAGGAATCAAACGTGGCGAACGCGTTGCTGCCCGGGCGGGACACTGGCAGGACGAACAGACCCGAGTCCGGCACGTAGAGCGGGGCAAAGGCGTTGCTTGTGGGGACTTCCAGCTTGGAAAGTCTGCGGTTAGAAACGTCGAAGGCGTAGGTGTCCAAGCTCTCGCCGGACCACATCCGCAGCACCACCGGCACGTTTCCTGCGTCCCAGAAGACCTCTGTGAGCCTGGCCCCGGTGGGAATGTCGAGCAGCTTGGTGACGGCGCCTGTGTCCACGTTGGCGAGCCGCAGCTCTGACGGGAGGGCGGCCAGGTTCTGGTCGGCGGAGTTGGCATCGAGGGCGAAGGGGTCGAAGACCGACCAGAGGAGCACGATCTGCGACTCGTTCGGCCCACCGGCGACAGCCTGGCGGACAAACCCGTTGCAGAGGGCGTTCTCTGTCAGAGGACGGTAGTACTTGGCGCCTGCCTTGACAAAGCCCGGCAGCATCACTTCCCTGGGTGGTGGGGGAAGCTGGTGGGTCTGGGATAGGCCCGCTTGGGCGACCAGGAACGAGAGGGCGAAGACGGCGGCACTAACCACCTTGTTTGCCTCCGCGGGGGATCCACTTGACGCTGGAATCGACCATGACTATCGCTCTGCCGTAGTTTGTCTCGATAAACCCGCAGGAATCGCCGGTGATCCTGAGATCGTTCAGATCGTGCCCGTTGAGCGAGTAGGTGAAGTCCCGCAGGAGGCCGGCGTTGCGCACGAACGGCAAGATGTCGTCGTAAAACGTGCCAGCGTTCGGGAACTTGTCGCCGTGGGTGGCCAGGTAGATCTGGAGCGCGGTCCCGATGGTTTTGCCGCGCGTCATGGCGTCGTCCTTGACCCATTCCTCGCGGACGGCCTCGACCTCGGCATCGGTGAGCCTCTTGACGGGGACGATGCGCAAGCCGGCCGGGCCAAAGAGGCACACATAGTCGCCCCGCCTGGACGGAAGCACCTGCCAGTGGCCGGTGGCTAGGTCGACAGTGCCTCCGTCCTCGCCGGAACCGTCGGACCCCCGGCCCCGCAGAGTGACGCGCGATGGGAGCCTGACGGCGAGGTCGAAGATGTTGCCGGAATAGCCGGACCACGCGACGATCGGGTAGCCGTCCGGATGTGGCCGTGCAGCCGGGATGTCGACGTTGGCCCCCTTGACCAGATCGAACGCGCGTGGGACGCCCTTTCCGTCCACGGTCTCCAAGTAGAGGACCACATCACCCACGGTCTCATCAAACCCCCACAGGACTTCGCGGGAGACGTTGACCCGCTTTTGCAGGTTGCCGTCTTGGTCAAACAGCCCGACCTCGGCGCCCCCTCTGCGCACGGTCAAGACGACCGCCGTCAACTTTGAATCGGTCAGGAAAACCGGGGCGACCCCGAGCGAGGCGGGTGAGACGGCCGCCCGTTTGAGGGTGTCTGCGCGAGCGTTCAAAAAGTACAGGGAGTTCCTGTCTGACTCGCTGACAGTGACCACTCCAGGGCAACCGTCCTTGCCTGGATCCACCGTGTAGATCTCGTCCTTGGGGCCAAACACTTTGAGCACCCGGATGTTTTTGGTCGCGAGGTTGAACACCCGGAGGGAGGCCGGGCCGGTCTTCAGGCCATAGTTGGCTGCTTTCGGGTCGAGGCCGGAGTCATCGAAGTCCTGGTGGACGAAGAGGACCTCGTTGCCGCCCTCCCGCGCTTCTTGGACAAACGTGACAAGGCCGTTGCACACGGCGTACTCGACCATCGGTTTGTAGTGGACGCCTGCCGTGGCGACAAGCCCGGGGGGAACTCCCTCCCCGGCGCTCCGGGTTGGTTGGGCCTGTCCGAGTAGGACAGTGTGGGCTAAGACCGTGAATGCTGCCAGCATGGCTCTGCTCCCCTCGTGCCAATAAGGGCCGTGGCACGTCTCCATTGTATATGACTTCGCCGATGATCGCGTTCATCTGTTGCGCCACTGGCCATCAATCGGCGGCCAAGTACGCCTTGGCCCACCGCCCTGCGGTCGGCTCGGTCCTCTAGTACGAGATCGTTTTGAAGGGCGGTGACGAGAGCCAGGACTCGGTGGTCGGCCAGGTGAGGCAGAAGGTCACGACGGCTGGGCGCTCGGGCTACACGGTTGAGTCTGTCTCGCTGGGAGCGCTCGTGCGGATCGCAGGGGCGGAGACCAGGGACGAGCGGGAGAACCGCACGGTGATCGAGTTTGCCCACAACGGGGCGGTCATCAAGGTCGTCAAAGCAGGTGACGCGGCGTCCACGTTCCGGAACGCCTCCCTGACCCGGTTCGTATCGCCCCCGTCGGCGGTGGAGGTGGGTGGCTCTTGGCAGCAGGTCTACCCCTCGACAGCCGCTTTTGTCGGGGCGCGCATCACCTACAAGCTCGTGGCGGTGGAAGGGGACAGCGCGAAGGTCGACTTTTCGTACAGCGAGGACGATCGGGAAAAACCCGCTCTGGCGACGGGACAGTTCGTCGTGTCGGTAGGGAGCGGCCGGGTGGCGGCGATGTCGGCCCGTCTCGCTCGGCCCCTCACCGAGGGCGCCAAGATCACCTCGATCTCGATGAAGCTGATCGACTGAGCCGAGCCAGGCTGCTACCCGAGCCGCTTGGCAAGCAGTTCGAGCATCCAGAACGCGCAGGCGAGCTTCGTCCGCACGCCGGAATGATGGACCTCTCCGTCAGAGAAGAGGAGGGCCAGTTCGTTCGAGTCGGAGCCGAATCCGATGTCCGTCCGTGAGACGTCGTTGGACGCGATCGCGGCGACGCCTTTTTTCGCCATCTTGAGCTTGGCGCTCTCCAGGTCGGCGGTCGGTTCTGCCGCGAACGCGGCGCACACCGCCCCGCTTTGACGGGCGACTTCTGCGATGACGTCCGGGTTCGGCGCCAGGCGCAGGACGATCTCGTCTTGCGAGCGTCGGAACTTGCCGGGGATTGGTTCGGCCGGCCTGTAGTCGGCCACCGCCGCCGCCCCGATCACAAGGTCGGCGCCGGCAGAAGCACGAAGGGCCTCTGTGAGCATCTCCTCGGCGGATTCCACTTGGACGGCCAAGACCGTGCGAGGAGGGACGAGCCCGGTCGGGCCGGTGACGAGGACGACCTCTGCCCCCATCAGCTGGGCCGCGCGGGCCAGGGCCATGCCCATCTTGCCGCTCGACCGGTTGCTGAGGTACCTGACGTCGTCCCATCGCTCCCTCGTCGGCCCGGACGTCACGACGACTTTCTTGCCAGCGAGCGCGCGGGAGCGGGCAAGGACGGTCGCCACCGCGTCCAGGATAGCAGCGTTGGATGCGAGTTTTCCTTGGCCGGACTCGCCGCACGCGACATCGCCCTCCTGGGGCTCGACGAGCACAGCGCCGCGGCGGGAGACCTCGGACAAGGCGGCCTGGGTGGCCTCGTTGGCGTACATCGTCGGGTTCATGGCCGGGGCGACAACGATCGGCCCTTCGTAGGCGATGCACAGGGTCGTGAGCATGTCGTCGCCCTGTCCGTGGGCGATCTTGGAGAGAGTGTTGGCGGTGGCGGGTGCCACAAGGACGAGGTCGGCAGAGCGGGCGAGGTCGATGTGGGCCATGCGCCCGGGGACAGGTTCTTCGAACGTGTCGACGAGCGTCTGGCGGCCGGTCAGCGCCTCGAACTGGGCTGGCCGGACGAAGTTCTGGGCGGCGTCGGTCAGGCACACATGGACGGTGTGCCCCGCCCTCATCAGGTCCCTGGCCAGGTCGCAGGCGCGGTAAGCGGCCACGCTGCCCGACACGCCTAGGACAATGACCGGCACGATTCCTCCTTGATCCTGGCCAGTTCGGCCACCGCCTGGTCGATGTCGTCGTTGACGATCCTGTGGTCGTACCTGTCCGCGAGCGCGATCTCGTCGCGGGCTGTCTGGAGCCTTTTGCGGACGGTCTCTTCCGGCTCGGTGCGGCGGTTCCGGAGCCTTTCTTCCAGCTCTTCCATCGACGGAGGCAGGACAAAGACGCTCACCGCGTCTTTGCGCTGGGCCATGACCGAGAGGGCCCCTTGGACGTCGATTTTGAGGATCGCGGTAAGCCCGCGGGCGAGCATCCCTTCCATGTCCTTGAGGGGCGTGGCGTAGTGCCTGCCGTGGACCTCTTTTGACTCCAGAAAGTCGCCATGGCGTTCCTTTTGGGCGAACTCTTCCTCGGTGACAAAGTGGTAGTCCTTGCCGTCCACCTCGCCCGGTCTGGGATCGCGGGTCGTGTAGGCGACGACACGCTCGACGGTCGGGTCTGCCGCGGCCCACCTGTCGATGAGGGTGTCCTTGCCCACGCCGCTCGGCCCGCTCACGATCAACAGTGTCCCTTTCATTTCTTGAGGAGGTCCATCAGCCTTTGGGCAAGCCGCATGGGGTCGTGCCGTACGTAGTCGGTCTCTGACATGAAGTTGCCGGAGACCGGTTTGAACCCCATTTGGCGGATGCGGTCCGTATCTGGGGTGACAAAGTCCTGTCCGCTCTGTCGGTACCGGCTCAAGAGGCCCTGGCTCGGGCTGCCTGTGTTGAGCATGACGTAGTCAAAGACCCTGCCGGTGACGTTCGCCTGGATAGCCACGACGTGCTCGGCGGCGGTGTAATGGTCGCTCTCGCCCGCCTGGGTCATGACGTTGCAGATGTAGACCTTGTGGGCGGTGGACTCGGCGAGGGCCTCGGCGATCCCCGGCACGAGAAGGGTCGGCACGATGCTGGTGAATACGCTGCCAGGGCCGATGCAGATCAGGTCGGCATCGCTGATCGCTTCCAGGGCGGCGGGGTGCGGGCTTGGCATCCCCGGCTGCAGGAAGACCCGCTGGACCTTGAGGTGGGAGCCCGCGATGGCGGTCTCGCCGTGGACCTCTGTGCCGTCGTCCATGAGGGCCTTGAGGGTCACCCGCTCCGGTGTCGAGGGCACGACCCTTCCACGGATGTTCAAGACCTCGCTGGCAAGGAGAAGGGCCTTGTCGATGTCGCCGCCTGACTGCTCGACCAGCCCAGCGATGAGCAGGTTGCCGACCGAGTGCCCGGACAACGAGCCAGAACCGATCGTGAACCGGTGCTGGAACAGGTCGGTCATGCGCCGCTCTGCGTCGGCCAGGGCAACGAGGCAGTTGCGGATGTCGCCGGGGGGGATCATCCCGGTCTCGGCCGAGAGCCTGCCGCTGCTGCCGCCATCGTCTGTGACGGTGACAACGGCGGTGATGTTTGAGGAGTACTGCTTGAGCCCGCGCAGGAGGGTGGAGAGGCCCGTGCCTCCGCCGAGGGCGACGATCTTTGGCCCCCTGGCCAGTTGCGACCGCTTGAGGAAGGTCGATACGAGGGTGCCGCCTTTTTGCCCGTTCGGCGATCCGCTGAGCCGGGTGAGGAACCCGGAGACCCCCCGGTAGACTGCGAGTCCACCGGCCAGGAGCATCGCTCCTCCGAGCAGGTGGGTGAACTTGAGGGTGTCCTGGACCCCGAGGGCGCCGGTCAGGAAGGCGTCCCATGCCTCGCCGGTCTGGTCCAGGCTGGGCCGGATGATCTGCTGGAAGCTCATGTAGAGCCCCAAAAGGAGCATGAGCAAGCCTGCCAGCCCCACAAGGACGAACCTGGAAAGGTCTGCCGTTGGGGCCAGCCAACTCGTGAACCGCTGCGGCCTACTCTTCCTTCTTTTCCTCCGGGACAACGATCCCGAGCACTGCGTTCACCGCAGAGACCAGGAGCGAGCCGATGAACGCGCCCAGGAAACCGTCGACCTGAAAACCGAGACCAAGGCTCCCGACCGCCCAGAACAGGGCGGCGTTGATGACCAAGGAGAAGATCCCGAGCGTGAGGCAACTGATCGGGAAGGTCAGGAACTTGAGCAGCCTCCCGACCGTGGCGTTGACAAACCCCAGGATCGCGGTCCCAAAGAACAGCTTCACAATCCCAGCGGCGGTCGTGTCCACGTTGAACCCTCCGCCAGGGACCATGCGCGCGACGAATGCAGCCACGATCACCGAGACCACCATCAGGACCCACTTGATCAAGAACTTCTTCATTCGGCCACCGACATTCTATCCCGCTGGCCCACCGGTCCGGTCGCTCTCACCGATTCGAACATACTTGGGCCTTACTTGAAAGGCCAGACCCCCATGCTCGCGCAGTACTTCCGGGCCAAAGAGACGCACCCGGAAGCGCTCCTTGCCATGCGGGTCGGGGACTTCTACGAGTTCTACGGCGAAGACGCGGAAAAGGCTTCCGCCGCGCTGGAGATCACGCTCACGGGACGTGAGGACGGCAGCAACGGGCGGGTCCCGATGGCGGGTGTCCCGTTCCATTCTGTCGAGAAGTACCTCTCGCGCCTTGTCTCGGCCGGGTTCAAAGTGGCTTTGTGCGACCAGGTGGAGGACCCGAAGAAGGCCAAGGGTCTCGTTCGCCGGGAGGTCACGCGGGTGTTAACGGCGGGGACCCTGCTGGAAGACTCGATGCTCGCATCAGGGGCGAACAACTTCCTGGCCGCGCTTTGCGTCGTGGACGGCAAGGCTGGCCTAGCGTCGCTCGATCCCTCGACCGGCGAGTTCATGGTCACCCAGATCGACGGCCCGAACGTGCTCGACTGCATCGTCCAGGAGCTTGCCAGGATCATGCCGGCCGAGCTCGTGTGCGCCCAGGACGACGGCGGCTACGCGTCCGCTGCCAAACCGCTGGGGATCCCGGTGACTGAGCGCTCTCAGCCGGACCAGCACAAGGCCACGAGGATCCTGCAGAACCAGTTTTCGGTCTCCAACCTGGGCGGGTTCGGGCTCGGTGACAAACCGGGGGCGGTCGCGGCTGCGAGCATGGTGCTGGACTACGTCGGCTCGAACGGGGTCGGGCTGGCCCATATCGACACAGTCCGCGCCTACTCTGTGGACGGGCACATGCGGATGGACCCCTCGACACGTCGCAGCCTGGAACTGACGACGAACCTGCGGGACGGAGGCCGACAGAACACCCTGCTGGAGGTCCTCGACCGCACAGTGACCCCGATGGGAGCTAGGCTGCTGAAGCGGTGGATCGAGCAGCCTTTGCTCGACCTTGGACTGGTCGGGAACAGGCAGCGGGCGGTGCAGAGGCTGGCCGGGAACATCCTCGTCCGTGGCGACCTGCGCGACGCGCTCAAGAAGGTCTCGGACATCGAGCGGATCGTCTCGCGCTGTGCCAGTTCTGTCGCGACGCCGAGGGACCTGGCCGGTCTGCGGCAGTCGCTGCTGCGGCTCCCGGACGTGGACGACGCCCTGCGCAAGGTCGCTCTTGAGCACCTGCAGGCCGTCCGGGGCGACCTGGACCTGCACGAGGACCTGGCGGCGCACATGGAGACGGCGATCGTGCCGGACCCTCCCGCCTCGGCCAGGGAAGGGGGCATCTTCCGCGACGGGTTCGACATGGAGCTGGACAAGCTCCGCGACCTTTCCAAGAACGGGAAGTCCTACATCGCCAAGCTGGAGGCCCAGGAGCGGGAATTCACAGGGATCGACAAGCTCAAGGTCGGCTACAACTCTGTGTTCGGCTATTACCTTGAGGTCAGCCGGGCGAACATGGACAGGGTGCCGGACCGGTTTGTCCGCAAGCAGACCCTGGCGAACGCCGAGCGGTACATCACGGCAGAGCTCAAGGACCACGAGTCCGCCGTCCTGGGGGCAGAAGAGCGGGCGCTGGAGCTGGAATCGGAGCTTTTCGACAGGCTCAGGAACAAGATCGTCTCCCACGGTCCGGCGCTCATCCGTACGGCCAAGGCGGTCGCGGAGCTCGACGTGCTGGCCGGGCTCGCCGAAGTCGCGTTGGAGCGCCGCTATACGATGCCAGAGATCGTGGAGGAGGACGTCCTTGAGATCGAGGAGGGCCGCCATCCCGTGGTCGACGACCAGGTGGGGAGGTTTGTCCCGAACGGGCTCGATCTCGACCTGGAGACGCGGTTGATCGTCCTGACAGGGCCGAACATGAGCGGCAAGTCCACCTATCTGCGCCAGGCTGCGCTCATCGTCGTCATGGCCCAGATCGGGTCGTTCGTGCCGGCATCGCGCTGCCGGGTGGGGCTCTGCGACCAGGTGTTCGCCAGGATCGGCGCAAAGGACGAGATCGCGCTCGGCCAGTCGACGTTCATGGTCGAGATGCTGGAGAGCGCGAACATCCTCAACAACGCGACGCCGAGCTCGCTGGTGATCCTGGACGAGGTCGGCAGGGGCACGAGCACCTACGACGGCCTTGCGATCGCTTGGGCGATGGTCGAGCACCTTGCTGCGATCGGCCCGAAGTCGCTGTTTGCCACCCACTACCACCAGATGAACGCGATCGCAGAGCAGATCCCCGCCGTGGCGAACTTCCGCGTTTCGTGCGACGAGTCGGGCGACCAGGTGGTGTGGACGCACAAGGTGCTGCCCGGCGGGACGGACAAGAGCTACGGCCTCCAGGTCGCAAAGATGGCAGGGGTGCCGGGGACGGTCGTGCGCCGCGCACAGGAGATCCTGGCGTCGCTGGAAGGCACAGAGACGAGCCCGGTGGCGGTGCCTTCGAGCCTTGCGAACGTCCAGCTGACACTGTTCGAGGCCCAGCCCCACGCCGTCGTCCAGGAGCTCGCCAAGATCGACGTGGACAGCCTGACGCCGATCGAGGCCCTGCTCAAGCTCGCGGCGCTCAAACAGAACATCTGAATTGTTCGCATGTCCGTTTTTGGCGAGTGTAAACTCGCGCGAAGGCACCAGACTGTTCCCATGAGCCTTGATCCGATCGCCTGCCACAGGGCGCACGCCGCCAAGGACCGCCGGTTTGACGGGAAGTTCTTTGTGTGCGTCTCATCGACCGGGATCTACTGCAGACCTGTGTGCCCGGTCAAGACACCCAAGGCCGAGAACTGTTCCTACGTGCGGCACGCGGCCCAGGCCGAGGCGCTGGGCTACCGCCCGTGTCTGCGGTGCCGCCCCGAGCTGGCCCCAGGGCACTCGGTCGCGGACGTGGCGGACCGGCGGGCAAAGTGGGCGCTGGCCCAGATCGAGTCGCAGTCGTTCGACGGCGACATGGCCGCCCTTGTCGGGCGGTCAGGGGTCTCCGAACGGCAGCTCCGACGGGTGGTCAAGTCGGCGTTCGGGATACCGCCCAAGCAGATCGCCTCGACGCATCGGCGCTTGACGGCCAAGCGGCTCATCTCCGACACCTCGATGCCGATCGGAGAGGTCGCGGTCGCCTCCGGCTACGGGAGCCTGCGCCGGTTCAACGACGAGTTTGTGAGGCACTATGGGCTCTCCCCCTCGGGGATCCGAAAGTCCGGCAAACGCCCCTCCGAAGGCATGGTGACGCACCTGGGGTTCCGCCCTCCTTACGACTGGGACGGTCTGATCGGTTTCTTCCGGCACAGGGCGGTTTCTGGGGTCGAGTCGATCGACGGCGGTTACGCACGGACGGTCCGTGTTGCGGGCAAGACGGGCTGGGTGAGGGTCGAACACGCCGCGGAGCGGCACTGCCTTAAGGTCACGGTGTCGGAATCGCTCCTGGGTGCGTCCAGGCACGTCCTCCACCGGCTACGGAGGCAGTTCGACATCGACTCCGACCCGGAGACGGTCTCAGCGGTCCTCGCCCCCCTTGGGTGCGCGGGCGGGATCAGGCTTCCCGGGGCGTTCGACCCGTTCGAGACCGCCGTCCGCGCGATCCTGGGTCAACAGGTGTCGGTCGCCGCCGCGACCACGCTCGCCGGCCGGATCGCTGAGAGGTTCGGCGGACCGTTGGTCGGTGCGCCTTACAGGCTCACGCGGGTGTTCCCGGTTCCGGAGGACCTTGCGGCCCTTTCTGGGCAGGAGGTGGCGAGCGTCGGCCTTCCGGTCAAACGGGCGCAGACGCTCGTGCTCCTTGCCAGGGCGATCGTCGACGGCCAGGTCGATCTGAGCGGGCGGCAGCCGGAGGAGGAGACCAAGGCCGCCCTCCTAGCCGTGCCAGGGATCGGGCCGTGGACCGTCGAGTACCTGGCGATGCGGGGGCTGGCAGACCCGGACGCATGGCCGGCGGGCGACCTTGGGCTCAAGCGGGCTGTTGGTGCGGGCAACCTGGATCCCGAAGCGTTCAGGCCCTATCGGTCTTACGCCGCGCTCATGTGCTGGCGCGACGGGGCGGCAGGTGCGGCATGAAAGGGACGATGATCGAATCACCTGTCGGGCCGATCGTACTTGTCAGTACAGGATGGCACCTGACAGGTCTGTACTTTGGCGCGGGAGAATGGCTCGCCGAGCACGGTGTCCCGGAAGGGGTGGACGACGTTCTTGAACAGGCAAAGGAGGAGTTGGAGCAGTACTTCCAGGGTTCGCGCCGGGTCTTTGACACTCCCGTCCGCTGCCACGGGACGCCGTTCCAGCAAAAGGTGTGGGAGACGCTCCTAACCGTGCCGTACGGTGAGACACGGTCGTACAAGTGGCTGGCAGAGCAGGTCGGTTCGCCCGGGGGCTTTCGCGCCGTCGGCTCGGCGAACGGCAAGAACCCGGTCTCCATCATTGTCCCGTGCCACAGGATCATCAACGAGGGCGGCTCGCTGGGCGGTTACGGCGGCGGGCTGGAGAACAAACGGCGCCTGCTCGGTCTTGAGGCAGGCAGCCGTTCGCTCTTTTGACGTTCAGAACCTCAGGTCCGGTGGAAGGCCCGCTCCTTGGCCGGCGTTCAACTGGGGAAGGATCTCTTTAGACCTGGCACCGGCCAGCAGGGCCGAGAGACCGCCCAAGGTGGAGGCGACGTCCTGTAAGGCGCGCGCCGCCGACTCCCCGGAGTGCGGCCCCCGCTCGGCAAGCTCGGAAAGCGTCTCCAGGACGCCTTGGCTGCCGCTCACAAAGGCCCTGGCCGTCGCGAGTGCCTGCCGCACAAGCGGGGGTAGTTCGTTCGATTTGGCCTGTTGGTATCCGGCCTCGTTCTTGGCGTACGACCTGACGGCCGCGGAAGAACGAGGGTCGGAACCTGTGTACCGTTGGAGCCGCCCGGGCCCGAGGAGTGGTTGCCCATCCACCCGAGCGTGCTCCACGATATCCTGGGCTGTCGCAAAGGCTGACCTCACCAACCTCTCGTCCGCGCGAGGGCTGGAAGACGTCGCGGCGTGTCGGTGCAAGCTGTCAGAGACAGAGCTGACCAGGTCCTCCATCTGGTGCAAGGCGTTGAGGGCGGTTTCGACCCTGACCGCCGCGTCGCGCAGGACTGGCGGGGTGTGTGCCTGGGTCGAAGGCCGGTTCCGGCTTGTGTCTGTCGCGTTGGCCACCGGCTCGATCCTGGCGGACGTGCCGATGGACTGGTCACGGGATTCGACCGGTGGTACGTATCCCTGTCCGAGTGGTTTTGTCTGTTCTATCCTTGTGTCCAATTTTCACCCCCTCCTCCAAAATGGGTGCAATCACCCATATCAGTCTTATTGGCTTAGCAATCGGGCTTCCTCCCCCTAAACTTGCGGGGTTCTGGGCACAATGGATCCAGGCAAGAAACGTGCCAATAGATATACGGGTCAGCGGAACCGCTTGGCAGAGGCCCAAAACTCGCCGACCGGCACCTTGAGGCCCTTCGCCAGGTAGATCCTCGCGTTGCGCTCTTCCGGCACAGCGTAGGGATGGTCGAGTGTCGCAGCGGGGCGGTATTCCTCGAACATCGCCTGGAGGGGAGGGTCCAGCCCGCCGACGACGATCAAGGTCCCGCCGTTCCATTCGCCGGGCCCCCAGATCCACCAGTTGTTGTGGGCACCGATCACGTTCATGGACCGGTCTTGGCGGAAGAACGCGACGGCCGAGGCCTCGCCGTAGTTGGAGCCGAACACAGCCGCGCCCTCGCGCTCAGGCTCGGGGAGCGAGCGCCACACGCTTTCGGCCGTTTGCGCCATCTCTGGCCAGCCAAACATGTCGGCAAAGCCCTGCATGTCGCTCTTGGCGCCTGCTTCGGCGGGCTTTGGCTGCACCGGCATCCGCTTGACCAGGGCGATAAAGCTCTCGGGTGGCAGGATCGGCATGGCGAGCATCCAGGTGAACGGCGTGACCAGGCCCGCCACCGCCCAGAACGCGGTCTTGCGCCACTTGGCCTTTTCCAGCCACGCAGCCAAGCAGATGGCGCCGATCGGCACCACCAGGCAGAACGCCGGGGCGAGGTAGTTCTCGCGGCTCCTGCCGACAACGAGCAGGAACGCGAGGATCAGGGCGAAGGTCAGGGCCAGCGGCCGCCAGGCCTCCCTCTTGAGCCCCTGCCACAGCCCGACGACCCACAGGGCGGCGAAGACTGGGTTTGTCACGACAACCTGCGTCGCTAGGAACACATGGGGCGGCATGTACAGCAGCTTTGTCATCGCCGCGTTCTGGGCGAACTCCCTGGTCGGGTTGCCGTGGGCCGCCTGCCACGCCAGGTGGGGGGCGAACAGGCACATAGACAGCACGAGACCGGCCCACAATCGCGGTTCTTTGAAGTCCGTCCGGCGCCGGGTGGAGACGGTGGCGAGCGCCAGGGCGCTGACGAGCCAAAGGGCGCTGAGTTTGCTCAGGAGCGCGAGCCCGCCGACGATCCCCATCCACACCCATGCC
>CAZGER010000003.1:0-16337 GCA_964524565.1 uncultured Chthonomonas sp.
ATCTTTGAAATGATACCAACTAAAGACTTAATTGTTTGGGCGTCGCTAGTAATTCAAGAAGCGGATTTTGATTCTAGCTCGATTGATTGATACACACTTTCGGTTGCCGGAATCGTAAACCAAAAGGTGCTTCCTTTTCCTTCGACCGACTCGACTCCGATTGTGCCTTTATGCCGTTCCACAATGGCCTTGGAAATTGCCAGACCAAGCCCAATTCCCTTGTGAACATGCTCGTCGGTCGCATCTACCTGGCTGAATCGTTCAAAAACCGTTTCTAGTTTGTCTTTTGGAATGCCGCGCCCTTGATCGGTTACCGAAATCTTGACGAAATCTCCAGCTGGTTCTGCGGCCAGGGGTGGGCCGAAGAGGAGGAGACTGTTGGCGATCGGCCTTTCCGTGCCGCCGCTGGGCCGGTTGACGAGCATCCCTTGGAGAGCGAGGGTGGTGCTGCCGCCGCCATCCATGTTGAGGGCGCTCCAGCACCCTAGGCGCTTGAGGATGTTCGCGAGTTCGGTGAGGGCGGCGCCGCGGCTGAGGGCCTGGCGGCCTTCGACGACGACCATCCAGACGTCCCCGCTCTTGGTCACTCCCACGGCCGAGCGGGGGTGCATCGCGGTCGAAAAGTCGTTGGAGAACGCTTCGGCGGTGGGGTTGACGGTGACTTTGCCCTCGGTGAGGAGCATCGGGCCTCCGCCTACCGCGTGGACAGCCTTTTTCCAGTCCACCCCATTGGTCTCGACGGTGAGCCTCACGTCGGCGCCTTGGGCGATTTTTGCGAGTTCGGCGGCTTTTGTGCCGGTCGCGGTGAGGACGAGTTGTCCGACGGGGACAGCGAGCCGGCGGGTGTCGGCGACAAAGTGCATGGCTTTGGCGGTGACGGTGCAGGAGGGCGCCATCCTTCCGGTGAATTCGAGGACGAGGCTGACGCTGGCCTCGGTAGCGGTCGCGGAACCGGCGAGGGGAGTGTTCAAGACCAGTTGGTCTTTATTGCAGGCAGCGTTGACGGCATCGATCTGCAGGTCGACTCCGCCCGAGCTGGCCCATGCTCCGAAGGTGAGGGCCCCAAGGGCGAAGTACTGCTTTCCCCAGGCGAACATCGCTCGGTTGGGCCAGGGGGTGGAGACAAGTTCCCCGTCGACGACCATTGTTCCGACCGGGTCTCCGGTGAACGGGAAGAAGTCGGCGTTCATGCCTGCGAGGGCGCCGGTGCGTTTCAAGGTCTCGGAAAGGACCTCGGTGCCTTTGCCTTCTGGTTCGGTGTCGAAGACTTTTCCGTTGGCTAGGGCCGGGGTGGACGAGACCGATCCTGCGCCAGGGGTGTAGCGGAAGGCGTGGACGACGCGTGGGAGGGCCAGATCGACCTCCATGCGGTAGGTGAGACCGGGGGTCACGAGCTTCTCCCACGTTTGGGCCAAGCACCCGGCGCAGCAGGCCAGGAGCGCGAAGAAACAGACGAGCCTGTTCATTGGTGTAGAAGCCGGACGGCGCTACGCGCAGACCGCCTCGGCCAGTGTGAGCCTACCAGAGCCAGCGTCCAGCTCCACCTCGATCCCCATTGGGACGGTCAGCATGGACCTCATGTGTCCGAACGGGAAGTTGACGACGGCCGGGACACCGAGCGGCACGATCCGGTCCTCGATGATGGACCTCCAGCCGACCTTGCCGATCTTCTCGTCAGCCTTGTCGTCGGTGCCGGTCATTTCGCCGATGACGATGCCGGCGGCGCTTTTGAGCTGGCCGTTGTTGACGAGGTTGGTGAGCATGGCGTCCACCCTATGGGGCAGCTCGTCCACGTCTTCGATGAACACGATCTTGTCTTTGCAGTCGAGGTCGTAGCCGGTTCCAAAACTGTCGGTCATCAGGCACAGGCACCCGCCGGTCGCCAGGCCCTTCGCCTTTCCTGGCACGAGGGTCTGGGCAGCCGGGGCTTCGGCGACGAAGGGATCGCCGCCCGAGAGACCGGCGGCCATCGACGCGTAGACCCAGTCTTCTCGGGGCACGCTCAGGGTGATCATCATGGGCGAGTGGACGGTGGCGAGACCGGCCCTGTTGAAGGCGAGGTGCAGGGTGGTGACGTCGCTGAAGCCGCAGAGCATCTTTCCGGTTGCAGCGAGGGCCGGGATGTCCAGGTGGGGCATCAGTCTGGCGCAGCCGTAACCACCCCGCGAGCACATGACGCAATCGACGGAGGCGTCCATGAAGGCCTTTGTGAGGTCTGCCGCCCTGGCTTCATCGTTTCCGGCCAGGTAGCCATTGCGCTCAAAGACATGGTGTGAGAGGGACACGGTGTAGCCTTGGGCTTCCAGGAACCTGATCCCGTCCTCGATCTGCTCCATCGTGAGCGGACTGGCGGGCGTTACGATCCGGACGTGGCTTCCCTTTTTGAGTGCCCGGGGCTTGCGGAGCGGCATTCGGCCAATCTACCTGGCAAGGAGGCGTTCGACTTCTTGCAGGAGGGTGTCGGTGGTCATACCGAGGGCGTCGTAGACCTGCTGTCCTGGGCCGGACTCTCCGAAGGTGTCGATCCCTACGGTGGCGTCTGCCCAGCCTTTCCATCCGGACGTTACGCCAGCCTCGACCGCGACGACCGGGATGCCGGGCGGTAGCACGGAGGTTCGGTAGTCGTTGGTTTGGCGCTCGAAGAGGCTCCGGCACGGTACGGAGACAACCCGGATCCTGCGGGAGGACTGCGACGCGGCGGCGAGGGCAAGGCCGACCTCGCTGCCTGTGGCGAGGATGACGGCCTCGGGGTCTTGCGGGTCCAAGCAGACGTATCCGCCTTTGGCGACCCCTTCGGAGACTTGGGCAGGTGCGAGACCGAGGGTCGGGACGGCCTGGCGGGTGAGCACAATCGCGGCGGCCCGCTGGGAGCCGATGGCGACTCGGTAGGTGGCGGCGGTCTCTTTGGCGTCGGCTGGCCGGTAGACGTCCAGCCCGGGGATGAGGCGCAGGGACTCTACGTGTTCGATCGGCTGGTGGGTCGGGCCGTCCTCGCCGACGAAGACGGAATCGTGGCTGAAAATGAACAGACTGCCCAGTCCAGAAAGGCTCGCGAGCCTGACTGAGCCCCTCATGTAATCGCTGAAGACGAGGAAGGTCGAGCCGAACGGGAGGAGTCCGTGGAGGGCGAGGCCGTTGACGATCGCGCCCATGGCGTGCTCGCGGACGCCGAACAGGATGTTTCGGCCGGAGCGGTCGTTGCGGGAGAAGACCCCGCCGTTTTGGACCGATGCCTTGGTGCTGCTGGAGAGGTCGGCGCTGCCTCCCACCAGCCAGGGGACTTGGGCGGCGACGGCATTGAGGGCGGCATGGCCGGAATCCCTGGTCGCGGCTTGGTCTGGGAACTGGAGCGCTGTGAGGTCGGTGTCCCACCCTTGCGGGAGTGCCTTGTTGGAGACCGCCGTGATCTCGGCCTGGACGTGTGGGGGCAGTTGCGAGAACCGGGACTGCCACTCGCTGGAGAGCTCGGCGCCTTTTCGTCGGGCTGACTCGGCGAGGGTGTGGGTCTCGGCGGGGAGGAAGAACTTCTCTTGGTGGGGCCAGCCAAGGGACTCGCGGGTTTTGAGGGCGTTCTCGGCGCCCATCGGTGCTCCGTGGACCTTGCTGCTGCCGACGAGGGGGCTGCCGTACCCGATCTGGGTCCGGACGATGACGAGGCTCGGTCGGGAGGTCTCGTTTTGGGCGGCGCGGACGCCTGTCTCGATAGCGTCGACATCGTTGCCGTCGTGGACGGTGAGGACGTGCCAGCCCATCGCTTCGAACTTGGTGGTGACGTTTTCGGTGTAGGTGTCGACGGTCTTGCCGTCCAAGCAGATGTCGTTGCTGTCGTAGAGGTAGACCAGTTTTCCGAGGCCGAGGTGTCCGGCCAGGCTGGCGGCTTCTTGGGCGAGGCCCTCCATCAGGTCACCGTCGCTGACGATGGCGTAGGTGAAATGGTCGATGATGTCGCCGTAGCGCTCGTTGAGCCAGGCTTCGGCGATGGCCATTCCGACGCCGTTGGCGAAGCCTTGTCCGAGGGGGCCGGTGGTGCACTCGACCCCTGGTGTCAGTCCGAACTCTGGGTGGCCGGGTGTCCGGCTTCCGAGCTGTCGGAACTGGCGGAGGTCTTCGAGGCCGAGGTCGAACCCGAAGACGTGGAGGCAGGCGTACAAGAGCGCTGACCCGTGGCCGGCGCTAAGTACAAAGCGGTCGCGATTGAACCAGTCGGGGCGGGCGGGGTCGTACCTCATGACCCTTTCGAAGAGGGTGTAGGCCATTGGTGCGGCTCCGAGGGGGAGGCCTGGGTGCCCGCTTTTGGCCTGTTCGACCATGTCGATGCTCAAGAATCTGAGCGCGTTGACCCCAATCGTGTGTTGGGACGTGGTTTGACCGGTCTGCATCGGGATGCACCATTGTGGCACGGCACTTGTTGCCTGTGGTTCATTGGTTGGGGCCGGAAACCCAAGACTGCCACAATAGGCGTAGTAGGAAAGAGAGTGAACGTCAGCTATCTCATTGCGATGGGTATCGGATTGGCCCCACAGGAAGTGCCTGCCGATGTTTTTTCGCACGCTGAGGAGTTGGCGGTGATCCAGCGTTGGGCCGAGCCGAACCGACTCAGGGTGGAAGACGCCAACCCCCAGGCCCCGCACAAGGCGGCCTACTCGCCAGCGGCGTCGGCCTGGTTTCTCGCTTTCTATAAGAGGCGCAACCCGTACCAGGCGGTGCTTCCGAACCGGCTGCCGGAGCCGACGGGCCAGCGCGACAGGGCATGGGACGCGTGGATCGACAAGCAATACGTTTCGGACAAGGTGTGGGCGGGCGAGGTGGCGGCAGGCATCAACTCTGGCGTGGAGACGCACAGGGAACGGCCGGTTTTTGAGGTTCCGTCGGACCTGGGCTCGCTGGTGGGTGCGCCCCCGGCGTTTTTTGAGGTCGTTCGGCCGAAGCGGTGGTCGGTGAACCTGCCGGGTTTTGTGGGGGCGTACACGGAGTCTGTCGAAGTGCCGGAGAAGTTCCCTTACTACCGGTCGAACCAGGGAGTGAAGTCGGCGGGGTCCCCGACATCTGACGCGATGGTTTCCAACCTGCTCCGGATGGCGAACGTCCGACAGGCATTGAGGTGGGCCGTTCAGGCGGTTTCGTCCCTGGAAGGGAGTTTTGGATCGGTGAACACGTACGACTCTGGGTCGGTGTCGGTCGGGTGGCTCCAGTTTGCCGCGTTGCCCTCTGGCCGGGGCTCTCTGGCGAACGTGCTTGCCAGGACCAAGCGGAAGGACCGCTCCGGTTTTCAGACGTACTTCCGCGACTGGGGGATCGACGTGACGGACTCGGGTGTTTTGACCGTTTTTGACCCCACGAGCAACAGCGAGCGGACGGGGAGCGATGCAGTGAAGGCCATCGTTTCGGACAAGCGGCTGGTCGCGGTGTTGCAAAGGGCAGGAAGTTCTTACCTGCAGTTCCAGCGTGAGCAGGTCGCTTGCCTTGCGGACGATTACGACCCGGGCAAACGGACGTTCACGGTCCAGACGAAGTTCGGGCCGATGTCTGGGCGGGTTGGCGACGTGATCAAGTCGGAGGCGGGTCTGGCGACACTGCTTGACAGGCTTGTCAACCGTGGAAACATCGAGCCGTTTTCACGGGTGGTGGCCGACGTGATGGCCGAGCATGGGCTGAGGACGATCTCCGAGGTCGCGAAGTTCGAGTTTTTGGTGGTTGACAAGCTTTCCTACCGCCAGACGTTTTTGGCCTCGGCCAGATTGGCGCAGCCGCCGAGGCTGGACGGTCGACTTGTCCGTGGGTCCAGGGTCTTTGCAGGGGAAATCGACACGACAAGCGTCGCGCCGCTCGATCCCAAGAGCATCGGGGCATTGGTTCCGGTAGAGGGAGCGCCAAGTGGCGGGGGGCCCGGCTCTGCCGGGTCGGAGACTGTCGCGTCCAGGACGGGCAAGGCTCCGCCGGTCGATCCCGGCCCGCAGCGCCTTCCTCCGCCCGAGACGGTCGCACCCACCGGCACTCCCAAGGTGCCGACCGGCCCGATCACTGCGGCAGGCGGATAGCAAGTATCATTGTCTCGGGATTTCGCCCGAGAATGTATTCCATGGCCAGCTCCCGGTGGATATGGGTCGGAGCAGCGTGTCTTGCTGTGTCGGTCCAGCCCGCGCCGCCCCGACAGATGTTCTCTCAGCAGGAAGTCGCCTCAGTGAAGGCTTTTTGGTCGGTCAAGGACCGGTACGTGGCGTCCAACGCGTTCGATTTTTCCAGTGGAGGTCCGTACCAGCCGAGGCAGACTCCGGAAGGGTCGGAATGGCTGTTGCGGTACTACAAGGCGGCCAGGGGTATCGGGACGAAGATCGTGCCGGGGCAGACTCCGCCGGCCCTGACACCGGAGCAGGAATCGTGGGACGCTTGGGTCGATGCCAAGTACGCCTACGACGAGGCGAGGTCGGCCCAGAAAGCGTTTGAGCTGAACCAGGCTGAGTCGTCGCGGCCCTTGCCGGCGCCTCAGGGCTGGGTGGCGGTTGATCCTGGTCCGTGTCCGGCCGCGGTTGCGGGGCTTGTCGGCAACCCGCCGGAGTTTGTCGGGGTCACGAAACCGACGATTCACAAAGTGGCGTTCCCGGACATCGTGCTGCAGTACGTGGACAACACGAAGGTCCGGCGCAAGTACGCCTATTACCGTTTTAGCGACGGGGTGATGGACTCGGGCACATCGTTGAAGGGCAGGGCGGCGGCAGACCTTGCGCCACTTTTTAAGAAGGCGGGGTACACGGATTCGGAGGTGCGGGTTTTTTCGGCGGTTTCCAGCCTTGAAGGCGGTTTTGACTCTGTGAACACCTACGACACGGGGTTTGTCTCGGTCGGGTTTATCCAGTTTGCCAGTTTGAAGGCCGGGGCAGGCTCGCTCGGCCAGACGCTACTGAGCATGAAGACTTTCGATCCGGCGAACTTCGACTCGCACTTTCGGCGCTACGGTCTGGACGTGACAGAGCGTGGGGAGCTGGTGGCGATCGACCTTTCGACCGGCGAGCAGACGACGGGCCCGGACGCGAACTCTTTGATCATCAAGGACAAGCGATTAGTCGCGGTGTTTGGGCGGGCTGGCAAGGTCTCTGACTCGTTCAAGGCGGCGCAGATGAGGACAGCGAAGGCGCTTTATTACCCGGGAGACGACGCAGTTTCGATCCAGGTGGGGGAGCGGGTCCTGTCGGGCAAGGTCCGGGACGTTTTCAAGACCGAGGCCGGCCTGGCGACACTGATGGATCGGAAGGTCAACACTGGCAGCCTGGGCAACCTGACCGAGGTGCTGACGACACTGGCCCACGAGTGCGATGCCAAAGCGCTTTCTGACCTTTCGACTTATGAGTTCGCCTTGATCCAGGCGATGCGATACCGAAAGGACTATCTAGGAAGGGAGTGGGTACTGAGCAAACCCAAAGATCCCGGCATCGCCAGCCGTGGCGGCTCACGCACGACCGGGGGCGGAAACCGGGGCGGCGGCTAGCCACCCCGGTCGCGGTCTCACTGTTTGGTCTTAGGGCCGACGACGGTCTCGGACCCGTTCCACCGTTCAGCCCTGATCCTGGCAATCTCCAGTTTTTTGGAAAGGATTGCCTTGTCGCCGAGCGCGCTCAGGAGCTTGGCCTGTTCAGCCTTCTGCTCAGCCTCGGTGATGATGCGCTTGGCGTCTTCCTTGGCCGTTTGCTCCTGCTTTGAGAGTAGTTGCAGCTGGTTTCGGGTGGAGACGAGCTCGTCGATGGCGGCCCGGACCTCTTGGGCCGGGTAGATCTCGCCGATGTTGACGTCCTCGATCGTGATGCCTAGCCTGCCTGTCGTTTTGACCAGTTCCTCCTTGATCAGGTCGTTCAGTTCGCCGCGGCGCAGGACGAGGACCTCTTCGACGGTCATCCTTCCGATGACGGTGTTCGTGGCGACGTAAGTCATCGGACGGAGGTAGTTGTCGCGGATGGCCATGGTGTCCTGCTCGCCAAAGTTCTCGAACACGGCGGCGATTTGGTCAGGTTGGACTCGCCAGTAGATGGAGACGTCGAGGTTGACCTGGGTGCCGTTGGTCGTTTGCGCGACGACAGAATCGTCGCCGGACCTGTCGCCCTCTGGCGAGTTGCGCAGGTATTGGGAGGTCATGAGGGAGGACGGGTAGGTGATGAGTCGTTCTGTTGGCCAGTAGAACTCGAACCTCGGCTGGAGGACAGCCGCATTGGTGCCGCGGGCGGCATCGAACCTAACTCCGATCTCTCCGGCATCGATGCGTTTGAACCCAGCGCCGGCGCTCATGAAGCCGAAGAAGGCGACCAGGCAAGTGCCGAGGATGACCACTGCGCTCAGCCCGTTGGGGCTCATTTTCTTGCGTTCTGCCATCACTTCACCCCCGGGAGGGCGTTCGTGCCGAGCAGGACTGACGTGAGTCCGGTGGTGTCCACCTTGACTTTGCTCCCGTCCCACCTTTCAGCTTCGATGCGGTCGATCTCCAGTTGAAGGAGGGCGTTGGACTTTTCTGTCGCCGCCTCTGCGATAAGTTCAGCCGCCCTTGCCTCTGCCTGTGACTTTGTGAGGGCGATGGTCTTTTGCTTTTCTGCCACCTGTGCCTTGATGACGGCGATCTGGCGGTATATCTCGGCGGTTTCAATGTTCACGAACTGGGTGGAGAGTTCCTTGCTTGGGTGGGCGGTGACAAAGGCGGCGTCCTCGACCTTGAATCCGAGCGGGTGAAGTGCTTCTTGGAGCTTGTCTGTGAGGAGGGCGTTCGCCTCGCTACGTTTTGGACCGATCAGTTCATCGAGGAAAAAGTGTCCGGCGACCTGGTTGGCGAGGGTTTTGACCTCGCGCCTGATCCGGGTTGCTTGGATTTGTTCGATCGGCTGGCGGGCGAAGTTTTCGAACACCTTCCAGATCTGCTCTTTTTCAACGCGGTAGAGGACAAAGACGTCGAAGACTACGGTGCCTTGTTTGGTCGTGATCTCGATACCGTCGGCTACTCTGCGCTCGCCGAGGGTGGGGTCTTCAGACGGCGGCAACCGCGTGGGTCGGGGCCATGATGAGTTGGTCGAGCGGCCCCAGGGTGTAGCGGCCGGGTGTCAAGACCCTTGATTTGTCGATGCCTCTGTTGGCATTGTAGACAATGGCCACCTCACCGGCTGGAACCCATTTCCACAGGGTTGTGGAGAAGACCCAGAACAGCACCAGTCCCAGGGCCATCACGATGGCGACAATCCGTAGAGCGCTAGTTGTTTTCATTCAGTTCCTCGATCGCTTGATCGATCTCTTCATCGGACAGATCCGCTTGCTTTGAGGCCGGGCTTTTGCTGTCTGCCTCGTGCAGCTTTTCTCGGATCTTTTGGCTTGTGGCTTCTCGCTCCTCTTGCTCGAGTCTGCGTTCGAAGAACGGTGTGAGGACGAACCTCCACACGATGTACGCTCCCACAGCGACCGGCACCAGAAACTGGAGCGCGAACAGAAAACCCATACCGACCAATGTTAATACGAAACGACCGGTTTTTGGGTTGGATCTTTAGTCCTGTTGGAGATAGTCCTTGATTTTCGCCGCCTGGTTCTTGGTGAGGGTCGGCACGGCGGCGATCTCATCGACCGTGGCGCGCCTGATGGCCTCGACCGATCCGAAGGTGCGTAGGAGCATCCTTCTGCGGCGCGGGCCGATGCCGGGGATCTCATCGAGAACCGAGCCTTGCATGCGCTTTGTTCGTAGTTTTCGGTGGTAGGTCAGTGCAAAGCGGTGGGCTTCGTCCCTGAGTCGGCGAAGGAGGACGAGCCCGGGCGAGTTCAGAGGGAGGACGACTTCTTGGTAGGCATAGGCGGGTTTGCCGTCCAGACCCATTTGCAGGTGAGGCACGAAAATGACCTCCTGCTTTTTAGCGAGTCCGACCCTTGGGACCGAGAGGCCGAGCGCGTCTCGGGCTGTGAGGGCGGCGGAGAGCTGTCCCTTGCCGCCGTCGATCATCATGAGGTCCGGCTTGGCGGCGAACTTGGGATCGCCGTCCAGCATCCGTCGGAGCCTGCGGGTGACGACCTCGTTCATCATCGCGAAGTCGTTGGGGGTTTCGGCGTGCCACTTGATCGCAAAGCGCCGGTAGTCCTTGTTAGATGGCTCACCGTTCACGGAGACGACCATCGATCCGACGGGAAGGGTGCCTTGGATGTTGGAGATGTCGTACCCTTCTATCCTGAGGGCGGGGGAGGTCAGTCCGACGGCCTCGCTGAGCTGCTCGATCGCTTGGTCGGCCCAGGCCTCCTTTTGTTCGATCTCTAGGGCCATCGTTGTGAGGGCCGCCTCGGCGTTTTTGGCTGCGAGCTCGACCAGTTTGAATCCTTCTCCGCCCTGGGGAACCTCGATAGTCACGGCAGCTCCCCGCTTCTGTCTGAGCCATTGCTGGACGATCTGCTTTTCGACGATCTCGACAGGCAGAAGCACCTCTCTGGGCACCTCCGGTGCGGTGGAGTAGTACTGCTTGACGAACTCTTGGACCGCTTCGGTGGGGGTGGCTTCCTTGCTGCCATCAAGGAGGTAGTTTTGTTGACCGATCAGTCTTCCGCCACGGATGAACATCATTTGGACGGCGGCGCCTCGTTCGTCTTGCACGACTGCGACGACGTCTCGGTCGGCCCCGTCGGTGCTGAGGACTCTCTGGCGCTCCAGGACGGCTTCGAGAGACTGGATCTTGTCCCGGATGGAGGCGGCCTTTTCGAAGTCCAGGTTTTCGGCTGCGGCAGACATCTTTTCCTGCAAGTCCTGGATCACGCTGGCTTCTTTGCCGTTAAGGAACCTCGACACCTGGTCGATGACCTCGCCGTAAGCCTGCTTTGTCGCCATTCCGGCGCATGGGGCGAGGCACTGTCCGAGGTGGAAGTAGAGGCAAGGGCGCTGTTCTTCGCGGCCGGACCAGCTTTTTCCGCAGGGGATCAGGGGGAACACTTTGTGCAATAGCTGGAGCGTTTCTCGGACGGCCCACGAGGAGGTGTAGGGACCGAAGTGCTTTCCACCGCCGCGGCGCGGGTTCCTGGTGAACATGACGCGGGGATAGGGTTCTTTTGTGACGACGATGTAGGGGTAGCTCTTGTCATCGCGCAGCCTGACGTTGTAGGGCGGGCGGTGCTCTTTGATCAGGTTGCACTCGAGGACAAGCGCCTCTAGCTCGGAGTCGACGACGATCCACTCGATGTCCCGGATCTTGTTGACGAGCCTCTCGATCCTGGTGGAGTGGACCGTGCTGGCGCGGAAGTAGCTGCGGACCCTGGAACTGAGGTTGACGGCCTTGCCGACGTAGAGGATGTGCCCTTCGGAGTCACGGTAGATATAGCACCCGGGCTTTTTCGGGAGTCCCTTCAGCAGATCTTGGACGTGGGGGTTTCGAGGGTTCTGCCGCATGGCATCGAGGCTCAATGATACTCGTGATAGTAGACGTAGGAGTATCCTTTTGGCATGAGTCTAGGGAGCCGCCTTGTCGGATCGGCGCTGTGTGCGCTGCTCGTGCTGGCCTCGTGCCGCAACAGTCCAGGCGGGGCGGAGGGCGCGAAGCAGATCGACGGGTTGCTGGCGGCGCGGGAGGGGTTGGGCGGTGAGTGGGGCGCGACGCTTTACGTCCGGGTGCCGCTGCCTTCGTTGCCGGAGATCGATGAGATCGTTTTTGACCCTTTGTCGGTTGAGGCGGACTGGGTCGATCCCAGGAACAAGGCGCAGCAGGATGCGATCTTGGCGATCTTGGACGACTGGGAGCGACGCTTGGCATCGGACGCCGGCAGTCAGGAGCCAGTTGATCCAGCCCAGGTTTCTCGGGCGGTGCAGACGGCGGTCTCCGCCTATGTCGCCCGGTCGCGGATCGAGGCGGGGCGGGGAGAGACCGCGCTAGCGGTGCGGGACACGTCACAGGCTCTGACGATCGCGTGGGACTCGATCGCGGAGGCGCCGGGGGCCTCGTTTGCCGACCAGGCGCCCGCGTTCCTGATCGCTGCCGAACACGCGACCGGTCTTTGCCAGGACAGGCGGATCGTGGCCGCGGACATGGAAAGGCTGAGGTCGGCGGTCGGCAGGTTTTCAGACTTTGACCTGGAGCCTCAGACCGCCGAGGCGTTCGCGGGACAGAGAGCACTGTTCGCTGCGATGGCCAAGAGCAGGAGCCCGTCAGAGATCGCAACAGGACTGACCAGCCCGATGGGTGACCCGGCCTTTGTGGAGCGGGCGATCGACAACCTGATCAAGGACAAGGGGCGGGCGCTGGACTGGGGCGCGACGGCCCGGTTGTTGGCGGACGAACTGGAGAAGTGGGATGCTGCCTGCCGAGGAACCCTCGTGGAGGCGAAGGCGATCGAGGAGGGCTCACAAAGTTCGCTTGTTTCGGCGTGGGGTTTCGACCCTGTCACAGCCGACTACGCGGCGGTGAGACCGACGGGGGACGACCTGCCAGAGCCGAACGCGGTCGGCCGGCTCCTGGTGCACAAAGCGACGGCGGTGGCCTGGCCGATGTTCGAGGCGGCGGGCCGGTGCCGACTGGCCGCGATCGGGCTTGCGTTCCGGGTCGAGGCGGAGGCGTACCGGCTCAAGACCGGTGCCTACCCTTCCAAAGCGTCCGAGATTGCGAGACCCGCCTCGGTAAGTTCGACCCTGTGGGATTCTCAGCTTCAGCCTGACTTTGTTTCGTGGCAGATGAGGACGAACCCCGCCGCTCCCCTAGTGCCAGGTTCGGAAGCCACGAGAATCCCGTTCTGACGGCTTGGAGCAGGGGAACCGTGCGCCGGTCCAACGGCTTACTTCTCGCAGGTAACCTGGGTACACAGTGGACATGGATTCGTTTAGCACCAAAAGCACCGCCACGGTCGCGGGCGCGCCCGTGACGTTTTACTCCCTGGCGAAGCTGGCCGAATCGCACCCTTCGGTCAACCGGCTGCCGTTCGCGCACAAGATCTTGCTGGAGAACCTTTTGCGCAAGGAAGACGGCGTCAATGTGCGCTCTGCGGACATCCAGGCATTGATCGACTGGGACGCGAGGGCCGAGCCTTCGACGGAGATCTCTTTCTCGCCTTCGCGGGTGTTGCTGCAGGATTTCACTGGAGTTCCTTGCGTGGTGGACCTCGCTTCGATGCGGGACGCGATGGCGGCGCTGGGCGGTGACCCACAGAAGATCAATCCGCTAGTGCCGGTCGAGCTGGTTATTGACCACTCCGTCCAGGTGGACCAGTACGGTTCTGAGGCGGCGTTGCAGGTGAACCTTGACCTTGAGTTTGAGCGGAACAACGAGCGGTACGAGTTTTTGAAGTGGGGGCAGCGGGCTTTTCAGAACTTCAAGGTGGTTCCTCCCAACACGGGGATCTGCCACCAGGTGAACCTTGAGTACCTTGCGAGGGTCGTGTTCTGCGAGGGTGGCGAGCTGTTTTTTGACACTGTCGTGGGGACGGACAGCCACACGACGATGATCAACGGTCTTGGTGTGCTGGGTTGGGGTGTCGGCGGGATCGAGGCCGAGGCGGCGATGCTCGGCCAGCCGGTGTCGATGCTCATTCCGCAGGTGGTCGGCTTCAAGCTGACCGGCAGATTACGGGAGGGTACGACTGCCACCGACCTCGTGCTGACCGTCACCGAGATGCTGCGCAAACACGGGGTCGTGGGCAAGTTTGTCGAGTTCTTTGGTCCGGGGGTGGGCAGCCTTCCGCTGGCTGACAGGGCCACGATCGCCAACATGGCGCCGGAGTACGGCGCGACGTGTGGCCTGTTCCCTGTCGATGAGGAGACGCTGCGCTATTTGAACGTCAGCGGGCGCAGCGAGGACCAGATCCAGGCTGTGCGCGAGTACTGCGTCTCGCAGGGTGTCTTCCACACTTCGAGTTCGCCGGAGCCGGTGTACACGTCGACGTTGGAGCTCGATCTGGGCTCTGTCGAACCAAGTGTGGCCGGGCCGAAGCGTCCGCAGGACAGGTCGGTGCTCTCAGAGGCGAAGGGCAGCTTCTTTGCCGCGTTCCCGGATTCCAGGCCGTCTGGTGACGGGCTGACCCACGGGAGCGTCGTCATTGCGGCGATCACGAGCTGCACGAACACGAGCAACCCGAGCGTGATGGTCGCGGCGGCGCTGGTGGCCAGGAAGGCGAACGCACTGGGCCTGAAGCCGAAGCCGTGGGTGAAGACCTCGCTCGCGCCGGGATCCAAGGTTGTGAGCCGGTATCTGGACAAGTCGGGACTCGGGACAGATTTGGACGCGATCGGCTACAACATTGTTGGTTTTGGTTGCACGACGTGCATCGGCAACTCTGGCCCGCTGCCGGACGAGATCGCCGGCGCAGTGCGGGAGCAGGACCTGAGCGTTGTGAGCGTCCTGAGCGGGAACAGGAACTTTGAGGGGCGGGTGAACCCGGACGTGAAGGCAAACTACCTGATGTCGCCGCCGCTCGTCGTGGTTTATTCGCTGGCGGGGACGATCGATATCGACCTGACCAAGGACCCTATCGGACGCACGGCCGACGGGACGGACGTGTTTTTGAAAGACGTTTGGCCGAGCCAGGCCGAGGTCGCGGCGATCGTCGAGCGGGACATCACCAGGGACATGTTCGCCGAATCTTACGTCGGGGTCTTTGACGGTGACGACAAGTGGAAGGCGATCAGCGTCGGGGGCGGCGAGCGGTACGAATGGGACGCGGAATCGACCTATGTCAAGCAGGGGCCGTACTTTGAGGACATGCCTCGAACCGCGCCGGACGAGGTTTACGACCTTTCGGGGCTGAAGTGCATCGCGATGCTAGGGGACTCGGTGACCACGGATCACATTTCGCCAGCGGGTTCGATCAAGATGACCTCGCCAGCGGGCGAGTACCTGACAGAGAAGGGCGTCCAAGGGCACATGTTCAACAGCTATGGGTCACGGCGGGGCAACCATGAAGTGATGATCCGGGGGACGTTCGCCAACATCCGGCTCAAGAACGAGCTGGCTCCCGGGACGGAGGGGGGCTGGACGACCGACCAGATCACCGGCGACGTCACATCGATCTACGATGCGGCGATGCGGGCCCAGGAGAATGGAATCGGGCTTGTCGTGGTTGCGGGCAAGGAGTACGGGACCGGTTCCAGCCGCGACTGGGCGGCCAAGGGGACGCTGCTTTTGGGCGTGCGGGCCGTTATCGCCGAAAGTTTTGAGCGGATCCACCGTTCGAACCTGATCGGAATGGGGGTGTTGCCGCTCCAGTTCTTAGCTGGCGAGACCAGGCACACGATCGGTCTGGACGGAACGGAGGAGTTTTCAGTGATCGGGCTCCAGTCCGGGGTGGCGACGGGGTTTTCTGGCGGACGGGAGCTATTGGTGCGGGCGACGGACGAGGCGGGGAACGTGAAGTCGTTCAACGTTTTGTGCCGGTTGGACACTCCGACTGAGTGCGACTACTATCGGCACGGAGGGGTCTTGCAGTACGTCCTCCGGCAGTTGTGCGGAACTTAAGGCCATGAGCTTTGACAACATCCCGATCAGGGGCACCTTGCTCAACACTGCGACGGTGGCGGCTGGGTCCTGTATCGGGCTGGTCGCGGGCAGGGCGATGCCGCCAGCCTGGGAGAACATCGCTGTCACGGGAATCGGTTTGGTTGTGCTGTGCCTTGGCGTGTCGATGTTCCTGAAGCACCATAACATCTTGGTCATCGTCGCGGCGGTGTCGCTTGGTGGCGTGATCGGGGCGGCGTTGGGGATCGACGCTTGGCTTGGCCAGTTTGCCGAAATGGTGCGTGCGATCGTTGGCGGTGGGAAGACGTTCAACGAGGGTCTGATCTCGGCCAGCGTGCTTTACTGCGTCGGCCCGATGACTCTGTTGGGTTGTATCCAGGACGGGATCGAGAAGAAGATCGAGCTTCTGGCGCTCAAGTCGCTATTAGACGGGATCAGTTCCATTTTTCTGGCGGCGACGCTTGGGTGGGGCGTGCTGGTTTCGGCGGTCGTCGTTCTGCTCGTCCAGGGGGCGCTGACGCTGGCGGCCGGTTCGGTGCGCAGGATCGCCCAGGACGAGCATCTGGTGGCAGACTCGACGGCGACCGGGGGCGTGCTGATCGTGGCGATCGGGCTTGGACTGACCGGTCTCACGGTCGTCCCGGCGGAGTTGTTCCTGCCTGCGTTGGTGCTGGCTCCGCTGTTTGGGACGGTGGCCAAGAAACTCCAAGCAAGAGTGGGATCAAGCGCCCTGTAAGAACGCGTAGAATGCCTTCATGCGCCGGATCACGTGCGTCCTGACCCTGATTTTCGCCTGCCAGATCGGCCTTTCACAAGACCGGTAGATCCTGGTGATCGACGACGAGCAGCGCGCCGTGGACTACGCCATGGGCATCGTGGCCCGGGCCTGGGGCCACTTCGAGGACTTCA
>CAZGER010000004.1:0-8954 GCA_964524565.1 uncultured Chthonomonas sp.
GCGGAGGGTCCGGTAGAGGGTCTCGGCGAAGTCTTGGGCGGGTTTTGAGTCGTAGCGGAGTCCGAGCTGGGCGAAGGTGTCGGCTAGCCCGTGGGTGCCGAGCCCTGTCCTTCGGCCAGAGACAGCCGCGTTGAGGAGTTTTTCCCAGAGTGTTTTTTCGTCTTGCTCGTCGACCGTTCGGACGAGGCGTTGGAGGGCTTCGATCTCGAGGTCCACGATGTCATCGAGGAGTCGGACGGCGAGGCGGACGTGGGTTTGGAAGTCGGCGAAGTCGAAGTTCGCGAGGGGGGTGAAGGGGTCTTTGACAAACCCGGTGAGGTTGAGGCTGAGGAGCCGGCAGGAATCGTAGGGGCTCAGGGCGATCTCGGAGCAGGGGTTGGTGGAGACGCTTTTGAACTGGGGATAGCAGTCGGCCGGGAGTGTCCTGCGGTAGTTGTCCCAGAAGAGGAGCCCTGGTTCGGCGGTGTTCCTGGCGCAGCGGTTGAGGAGGCTCCAGAGGTCGGCGGCGACGAACCTGCGGACGCAGGCGAGGCGGGGCCATTCTGGGCTTTCGGAATGCCATTGGTGGCAGGTGAGGGGCGGGTGGGGTTCATCGGTCTCCCTGGTGTTTGGGAACTCGATCTTTTTTTCGACCCAGTGGCCGGGAAGGGACAGCCAGCGGTCGAGGGTTTCGGGCGGGACCTCGATACCGTGTCCCTCGGCCCAGGCGGTCGTCCACTGTGCGCCGGGGGTGGTTGCGGCGGTCATGAAGGCGTCGCCGAGCATGACGGAGACGTTGGCGCCGGTGACGTTGCCGACATCCTGCTTCATGGCGATGAACCGGGCGATGTCTGGGTGTCGGGCGTCCATTGTGAGCATGAGCGCCCCTCGGCGCCCGTTTTGTCCGACCATCCTGGTGACGAAGCTGTAGAGGTCGGCGAAGGAGAATGCTCCGGAGGTTTCTTTGGCGGCGTTGTTCGTGGGGAGGGACTCTGGCCTGAGCGTGTCGAGGGAGAGCCCGACGCCCGCCCTTCGTTTGAAGAGGTGGGTGAGCTCGGTGGCGGTGGCCATGATGCCCGAGAAGGAGTCCCTGGGCGACTGGACGACGACGCAGTTGCTGAGGGAGACATTGACGAAGGGGTTTCCGATCCCGAACATGGGCGAGCCTTGGGGGACGATCTTTTTGAAGCCCTGGAGTGAGCGGCGTATCGTGGGTAGGTCTGTGGGGTCGGGATATTTGAGCTCGGTGCGGTGGAGCTCGGCGGCGATGCGGTCGTGCATCTGGTCGGGGGTTGGTTCGAGGACCTCTCCGGCGGGGGTTTTGAGGGCGTACTTTCCGAGGAAGGTGGAGGCGGCGAGGGAGTCGCCTTGGAAGTAGTCGGTGCTGGCTTGTAGGGCCTGGTCGTAGGTGACCGGTTCTGGGGCTGTGGTCGGGGCTTCGGTGGGGTTGAGGAGGAGTCCTTGTGTGGCTGTCATGGTGGCGCTTCCTTGCGGTTGGTCCGTCATTTTGGAAGACGCTGGCGGCGTTCTTGAAGTGGCGGGGGCGACCGCTATATGTTGTGGTTGTTTTGCATGACGCCTACCACATGAGGTGGTTTTTGACCCGATGTTGGACGTTTGCCGGTCAGGTCGGGGGGGTGGTTTCGTGCTGTCTGGGGCCTGTGGTCGGCAGGTGTCAAGATGTCGGCCTGTGGCGGACGGACCATCGATGAAGGCGGGGGCGGGTCCTGTGCAGTACGTGCTTCCCGGGACCGAGGAGGCCGCAGGTATAATCCGCGCGTCCCAGTGGGCCGGTTTTGGGCCTGTTTTGGGAGGATTTAAAGGCCCTATGTCTAACGTTGGCACCGTCGTGCAGGTCACTGGCCCAGTTGTGGACTGCCGCTTTTCGACCGAAGCGCTCCCTCAGATTTACAACGCGATCAAGATCGTTGACGAGAAGCGCAAGATCAATCTGACTTGCGAGGTGGCGCAGCACCTTGGCGACGACGTCGTCCGTTGCGTCGCGTTGAGCAGCACGGACGGTCTTGTGCGCGGGATGGCCGCTGACGACACGGGCGAGCCGATCCAGGTCCCTGTCGGCGAGGCGACCCTTGGGCGCGTTTTCAACCTTCTTGGCGAGGCGATCGACGATGCCGGCCCTGTGGCATCGACGAAGACCTACCCGATCCACCGGACCCCTCCCGAGTTCAGTGAGCAGAACGTGAAGGTGGAGCTGCTGCAGACGGGTTTGAAGGTCGTTGACCTTTTGATCCCGTTCAACAAGGGTGGAAAGATCGGTCTGTTCGGTGGCGCCGGCCTTGGCAAGACGGTTTTGATCCAGGAGCTGATCCGCAACATCGCGGTGGAGGCTTCTGGGGTTTCGATGTTCGCCGGTGTCGGCGAGCGGACGCGCGAGGGGAACGACCTTTGGCGCGAGATGAAGGAGACGACGTTCAAGGACGTTGACGGCACACAGAAGCGCGTCATTGACAAGACGGCCATGGTCTTTGGTCAGATGAACGAGCCTCCTGGAGCGCGTTTGCGGGTTGCATTGAGCGCGATGGCGATGGCGGAGTACTTCCGCGACGAGGTCGGGACGGACGTTTTGGTGTTCGTTGACAACGTTTTTAGGTTCGTGCAGGCGGGTTCGGAGGTTTCGGCGCTTTTGGGCCGCATGCCGAGCGCTGTCGGTTACCAGCCGACTCTTGCTACGGAGATGGGCCTGTTGCAGGAGCGGATCACTTCGACGACCAAGGGTTCGATCACGTCGGTGCAGGCTGTTTACGTTCCTGCCGACGACCCTTCCGACCCGGCCCCGGCGACGACGTTCAGCCACTTGGACGCTTATGTTTATCTTGAGCGTTCGATCGCTTCGAAGGGTCTGTACCCGGCTGTCGACCCGTTGGCATCGACTTCGAAGAACCTTGACCCGAGGATTGTTGGCGAGCGGCACTACAAGGTGGCTCGCGAGGTGCAGCAGATCCTGCAGCGATACCGCGAGCTGCAGGACATCATCGCCATTTTGGGCATTGACGAGCTGAGCGACGACGACAAGCTGGTTGTGGCGCGGGCGCGGAAGGTCGAGCGGTTTATGTCTCAGCCGAACTTTGTCGCGGAGCAGTTCACTGGCAACCCTGGCAGGTACGTGACGATCGAGGAGACTGTGGACTCGTTTGAGAAGCTGGTGAGCGGCGAGCTTGACGAGATTCCGGAACAGGCCTTCCTATACTGTGGCGGGTTGGACGACGTTTACGAGAAGGCGAAGAAGCTCCAGGCCGTTTAGTATTTTATGGCTACGTTCCAGCTGAGTGTGGTGGCTCCTGACCGGACGGTGTACGAGGACGTTGTGGTCTCGTGCATCGTTCCTGGCGTTGCCGGTTACCTTGGTGTGATGGCGAACCACGAATCGATGCTGGTCGCTTTGAAGCCTGGGATCATTGAGTACGAGGACACGAACCGTCAGCGGATGTTTGTGAGCATCGCGGGCGGGTTTGCGGAGATCAGCGAGAGCAAGGTGATCGTCCTTGCCGACGACGCGATGCACTCGAGCGAGATCGACTTGGCAGAGGCCGAGGCTTCGTTGGAGGAGGCACGTCGGGCGTTGCGGGGCGAGAGCTCTTCTATGTCGACGGCCGAGGCGACGCTTGAGATCGACCGGGCGATGGCCAGGATCCGGGCGGCGAAGCGCAAGAACTAGGTCTGGCAGTTAGGTTTGGCGGGTCTGGACCGGTCGGCCCGGGCCCGTTTTTGGTTTTTCTGGGGATAGGTTGGTGGGGTTGTCAGGGTCGCCGCCGCCAGTAGCCCCGGGGGTGGAACGAGACGACGTACTTTTCCCTTTTGGGGTCTGGATCGAAGGGCGGCTTGGTTTTGAGCCAGTCGTCGAGGGCCTCCATCGGTCCAGGGCCGTGTTCGACAAAGACCGGGTGCCCATTGACGTTGGTGTCTTCGACGATGAGGTACTGGCCTGGTGTGACGAGGGGGGCGTAGAGTTCGAGTTCCTTTCTGACGTGGACTTCTGAGTGGTCGGAGTCCAGGATGACCATGACGGTCTTATCTTTGACCATTTGGGTGAGGCGCTCGATGACATCCGGGTCGGTGGAGCCTGCCTTGATGTAGGTGATCCTGGGGTGTTGGGGGAGGTTTTCTTGTGGTTCGATGTCGATGGAGACGATCTGGCCGTGTCCGATGATGTCGAAGAGGTGTGCGTAGTAGAGGGTCGAGCCTCCGTCGTACGTGCCTGTTTCGACCAACAGGTCAGGTTTGCACTCCCAGAGGATCTCTTGTTGGACCCAGAGGTCGAAGGGGATTTTTTGGACGGGGACGCCGAGCCAGTGGGTGTCTTTCCAGGTTTCGTGGAGTTTATGGATGTAGACGTACTTATGGAAGAGTGTCCCGACTGTCGGGCCGATCTTGCGCCAGAGCCAGGGGTTGATTTTGAGTCTGATCCGGCGGATCATGGCGGGGAGTTTACTCACACGGGGGTAGGTTTTCGGTCAGAACTCGACGGTTGCGCCGTCGTAGCCGACGTTGACGCCTTTTGGGGCGAAGAAGGCGGTGAGCTCGTCGTGGGTGGCTTCACCCTGGTGGCTGTGGTGGGTCGTCCAGACCTTGGTGCTTGAGTCGATCGTTCCCTGCTTGTTGAGTTTTTCAACCATTTGCATGAACTCGTTGGCGTCCAAGTGGCCGTCGTAGTTGGTGGCGGCGAAGCCTTCGGAGCATTCGAGGACGAGGCAGTCGAGGCGGAAATCTTGGAGGGCCTCCCACGTCGGTTCGTCCCAGATTCCGGTGTCGGTGGCGTAGAGGAGGGTGGACTTTTCGTCTTGGACGACGAAGTTGTGGGCGTCTTCCTCTTGTTTGTGGTGGGCGCGGACGGGGAGGATCTTGTAGCCGTCGTGCTCGAAGGGTGAGAAGCTTTTGGTGTTGACGAGCTCGAAGGGCCATTCTGGGTACTTTTCGAGGATGCGTCGGCAGATGTACATGTTGCCGTAGACGGCAAACCCGGCGAACTCGCAGTCGTTGAACGGGTAGACGGCGTACATGAGCTCGTCCGGGGCGAAGTGGTCGGCGTCGCTGTGGGTGAAGAGGACGGCGGTCCAGTCGCGGGCGTCGAGGCCCTGGGTGGCGAGCTGGCACCAGGTGTCGGGGCCGAGGTCGAGTTTGAGGCCCTCATCGACGAGTGCGCCCGACCTTGTGCGGACGTTTTTTCCCCGGTGGGTGCGGGCATGGTCGCTGACCCGGGTGTCTGAGTAGAACGCGGGAATGCCGTCGGCTCCGCCGGTGCCTAGGAGAGTGATCTTCATTAGGCTTGGAAGTCTTTGAGCGACCACATGACCATGCCGCTGAGGAGCTTGGGATAGTAGTAGGTGCTTTTTTGGGGCATGAAGTCGCCGCCGAGGGCGATCGTTTTCATGTCTTGGACCGTTGGCGGGTTCATGAGGAAGGCTGCGGGGGCGCCTTGGTCGACGGCTTGTGTGGCTTCTTGTTCGATCCTGGTGTAGGTGAAGAAGTCGTGGCCTGTGAGTCCGAGGAGCTTTTCGAAGACGAACCGGTGGAGGATGGAGACATCGAGCCGTTTGAGGGGGTCTCCACCGGGGCCGGCGATCTGTGCGACGAGGGCATCGAGGTTGGCGACCTCGGCAACGAAGCCGGTGCCGCCCGGGAGGGCGATCCCGAACGCTCGTGCGCCTGTTTTGTTGACAGCCTCGATTTCCTTCATCAGGTGTGAATTAGAGGCATCTCGGACGGTGAAGTGTTCCGCCATCAGGTCCTTCAGTCCTTCGGTTTTGAGGGTTCCTGGGTTGAGGATCCTGTGGGTGGGGAGCAGGACGAGGCCAGGATCGCTGATGCTGCACAGGGCCATCATCATAAAGTCTTCTGCGACCGGGCCGGGTTTGGGGCCGAGTGCCTCTCGGAAGGCGAGGGCGGTCTCGTAGCGGTGGTGTCCGTCGGCGATCCAGACTTTTTGGTCGGCGAGGAGGTCGGTGACGGCCTGGCAAGCTTGAGGGTCGGAGATTTTTTCGAAGACGTGCCGGATGCCGTCGGAGGAGGTCGTTAGGTCGTAGAGCGGTTCTGCGGGGGATGACGCGACCGTGTTGTGGATGGTCTGGGACGGGTCCTCGTAGAGTCCGAAGATGCACTCGAGGTGGCTTCGGGTGGCTTCGAGGATCCTGAGCCGGTCTTCTTTGTGTTTGGGGAAGGTCTGTTCGTGTGGGAGGACGACCTGGTTGGCGTAGGGTTCGACCTTGATTGTGGCGACGAGCTTGGTGCGGGTGAATGTCTGGTCGAGCCCTGGGACGGCGAAGGTCTGGGTGTATCGGTAGTAGGCGGGGGCGTCTTCGCAGGCGAGGGTGGCCTCGCGTCTCCATTCTTCCAGTGTGCTTGCGCTTCGGGCGTACTTGACGAACTTGCTCCTATCGTCGGGGCGTTGTTCGGGGAGTGTGAGGTTGACGACGTTGTTGGGGTCTTGGGCGGCGAGCTCTTCCCTTTCTTTGGGGGAGATGACGTCGTAGGGTGGTGCCACGATCTGGGCGAGCCGCTGTGACGGGACTGCGAACCTGAGTCCTTGGAAGGGTCGGATTGTCGCCATCGGTCTGGCGCAAGATACCGCCGCACTTTAGCAAGGGACTGGGAAGGGCCCTTTTCTGGGGTTATGGGAGAGCGAGGTTTTCGGCGGAGATCCCGAGGGTGTCCTTGACGAGAGCGAGGGTCTTGGTGGGGTCGGCGGGCTGGAGCGGGAGCCTGGGGTCGGGGTTTTCGACGACGCGCCATTCGGCTAGGACAGCTTTGTTGGTGGGTGGCTGGGGCTGGGCGCGCAGGTGTTCGATGACTGGGAGGACGAGCTTGAACCTCGTGTCGTTTTCTGGATCGGCGCGGAGGTCGTTTGTGACGGACACGAGCCATTGGGGGAGGATGTTGGCGACCCCGCTCACCGTGCCGCTCCAGCCTGACCGGACGGCTTGTTGGAGGAGGGTCTCGTTACCGACGAAGAGGTCGGCGTCTGGGGCGGCGGCGCGGTAGGCGGGGAGGTTTTGTGGGTCGCCGCTGCTGTCTTTGAACCCGCAGACATTGGGGTGTCGGGCGAGGCGGGACACGTGGTCGGGAAGGAGGGTGAACCCGGTCAGGGCGGGGTGGTTGTAGACGATGACCGGGCAGGTCGCGGCGTCGGCGACGGACTCAAGGAAGGCGAGGACGCCTTCTGTCGGGGCGGGGCGGAAGTATCCGGGCGGCATGAGGAGGACGGAGTGGGCACCGGCCTTTCCTGCCTGCGAAGCGAGCCACGTTGCCTCGTGGAGGCTGGGGGTGGAGATTCCGAGGACGACGGGGAGGGGGCTTGCGAGGGTCACGGCCCGGCGGCAGAGGTCGCGTTTTTCGACGGCTGAGAGGCTTGGGCCCTCGCCGTTGGTTCCGGCAACGACGACGCCGTTGCACCCAGCGGCGGTGAAATAAGCGGCGAGTTTGGCGAAGGAGGCGTAGTCGATGTCGCCCTCGCTGGTGAAGGGGGTAATGGCGGCGGGAAGGACGCCTGAGAGTGGCACTCTGGATTATGGCTCCCCCTGGCAGTTGCGCGGTCCGGCTACAATAGGGGCCTATGGGTCACCGTAGGGACGGCGATTCACACAGTACCGAACCCCCTTTATGCGGGGGGGCTGAGTTTGGGGCACCCTTAGGATGAACGGCCTGGGTGTCGCCTTTATTGGTACCCTGTTGATTTTCGCGACGGGGTTTTTTGTCGCTGCGGAGTTTGCCCTTGTCAGTGCGCGCCGGAGCGCGATCGAGTCTGGGGCGCGGCGCGGGAGCCGGATCGACAAGCTGCTGCTTGTTGCTTTGGACCGCCAGGACACTTATGTGGCGGCGATCCAGGTTTGGATCACCTTTTTGACGATCATGGTGGGTGTTGTCGTCGAGGGGACGCTTTCGACGTGGATCGAGTCGATGATCCCTTGGGAGCTGCCGGAATCGGTGGTGAAGGTCTTTTCGATCGCGATCGTGAGCTACCCGCTTTTGGTCGTCGGCGAGCTTGTGCCGAAGTACATCGCTTTGCGGTATCCGGAGGCAATGATGCGGGCGACGGTGCCTTTGATCCGGGTGACGCTGGTTTTGACGACGCCTTTGAACTGGCTGATCGAGAAGACCGGGCTTATGATCCTGAAGCTGATCCGGGTGAAGGCGGACGCGCCTTCGGCCGGGGTCTCACGCGAGGAGCTTTATTATCTGATCCGGGCTGGGGAGGCGGGGGGCGGCCTGCACGAGAGCCAGGCAGACTTTGTTTCGAAGGCTTTGCGATTGGACCAGTTGGACGCTGAGGACGCGATGCTGCACCGGTTGGACATCAAGTGGATCGATTCTGGTGCGAGCAGGGACGTTGTTGTCGCCAAGCTTGCGGAGTACGGTCACAGCCGGGTGCCGGTGTGCAACGGTGACATTGACGACGTTGTCGGGATTTTGTACCTGCAGGACGTGATCCGGAACGTGGACTCGGAGTCGTTCGACCTGAAGTCGATGGTGCGGGAGGCGGTCTATGTGCCGGAGAGCCTGACGCTCAACCGTTTGGTGGAGGTGATGCGTGAGACCAAGAGCCAGATCGTGATGGTTCAGGACGAGTACGGCGGGACGCAGGGTCTGTTGACGCTTGAGGACTTGATCGAGGAGGTGTTTGGCGACATCGAGGACACGATCGAGAGCGAGCGGGCGGTGATCGAGCGGACTTCTGAGCACAGGCTGAGTGTGAAGGGCGATGTCCGTTACGACGAGCTCTTGGACTTTTTGGACGCTGAGGACCATTCGGGCAAGTACTCGACGGAGGCTCTGGCGGCGATCATCGTGGAGGGTCTTGGGCGGACGGCACGGCTCGGGGACACGTTTGAGATCCCGGTGGGGCGGTTGAGGGTTGAGCAGATGGCCAAGCGCAGGATCATCCGGGTTGGTGTGTACCTGCGGGACAAGCCTTCGGACGAGGAGTGACGCAACCGGCTCTGGCCGATGCTAGTAGGAATTTG
>CAZGER010000004.1:8964-15894 GCA_964524565.1 uncultured Chthonomonas sp.
CAAGGGACTTCGAACAAGGCGCTGGCGGTGCTGTTGTGCGGGATTCTCAGCTACCCGGTGATGCCTGTCGTGCTCGGTGTTGTCGCTTGGATTTTGGGCAACGACGCGCTGCGGGACATCGACAACGGGACATTGCCGGAAAGTGACAGGTCGATGGTCAAGATCGGCCGGACGTTGGGGATCGTCAACGTTTTTCTCTTCACTTTTGTGGCAGCGTGCCTGGTGGCCTATGTTTTGGTCCCGGTGTTTGCCGCAGCGGCTGGAGCGCGCTAGCCTGTCCCGCGGAGGCGGCTGCTCAGCAGCTTGTTCTTATCGCGGTATTTGTTGACCGTCCTGCGGGCGACGTGGATGCCTTTTTCTGCGAGGATCTGGGAGATCCGTTCGTCGCTCATGGGGTTACCGGGGTTTTCGGTGGCAAGGATCTCTTCGATCATTTTTTGGACCCGGAGCGCGGGCTTGAAGAAGACATCGAAGCTGACGACATCGCCGGTGACGATCTGGACGAACTTCCCGTTCGTGGCCCTACTGACGGTGCTTTCGTGGAGTCCCAGCTCTTTGGCGATCTGGGAGCGCGTGAGGGCGGAGAGGAACCGGTACTCGCCGGTTTTGACAAAACCGCTCTGGCGTTCGACGAGGCACTTGCCGATCTTGGCGAGGTGCTGTCGGCGCTGGGTGATGGCATCGAGGAAGTTGTAGGCGCGGTCCACGTACTCGGTGACGTGCCTTCTTTCTGCCGAGTCTGCCCGCCTTGAGTTGGCGAGTTTGGCCCGCTGCTGTTCGTAGGTGGGGTTGACGCGCAGGTGGACGGGCGACGGGCCGGGGACCTCGATGAGGAAGCCGGTCTCTTCGAGCGAGATGACAATGTCGGGTTGGACTGGGATGACCCTTTCTTGCTGGACGGAGCCTGGGCCTCGGCTGAAGTCCTCTCCGGGGAAGGGTTTGAGGCCGACGATGACCTCGAAAGCCTCTTCGACGAGTTCCGGGTCGGCGGTGTAGGCTTTTGCGATCGCGCCTTTGTTCCTGGACACGAGGTCTTCCCAGTTTCGTTTGAGGACGAGTCTGGCGAGGCGTTCGGCGTCTGTGTGGGCGTCGCGGAGCTGGAGTGTGAGGCAGTCCCTGAGGTCTGCCGCGCCGATTCCGGCGGGTTCGCAGGCTCGGAGGGCTTCGAGGACGGCCTCGGCCTCTTCGAGGCTGGCGTCGCAGTCGAGGGCGGCGTCTTCGACCGTGCAGGTGAGGTAGCCGCGCTCGTTGACAGAGCCGACGAAATAGGTCGCGAGGTCCCAAAGTGGTTCTTCGAGCCTGACCCGGAGCTGGGCGAGGAGGTGGTCCCAGAGGGAATCGACGCTGGCTGTAAGGTCGAGCCAATCGAGGTCCATGCCTTCTTGGGGGAGGGAGCGGCTGAGCTCCCGGTTCTCGCTAGCGGGTTTGAGCTCTTGGGGGGCGATGTTCTTGAGGATCTCCTCGATGGTGACGGGGTCCTCAAAGTCGTCGAGCTTCTCGAGCGCGGGGTTTTCCCGGAGTTCTGAGTCGATGGCTTGCTCAAGTTCGACCCCCGAGAGTTGGAGGATCTGTCCTCCGAGCACGACCTTGGGGTCCACCCTGGTCTGGGTGGACAGTTTGGTCCTGACTGACTGATTGAATCCGCTTTTCACGCTGTTGACGCTCCTCGTCCAAGTGAATCTTTGGTGGGTGGAGGGGCGGACACCACCTTGAAGTTGCTGGGTTTGTGGCGGGGCCGGAGATTTGGCACGGGGGCATAATCTGGTTGTGTTCACGGGGATCGTGCAGGCGACGGGTCAAGTTTTGAGTTTCGACGGCCGTCGGCTTGTGCTGGCTCCGGTGGAGTTTGGTGGCAGCCCGTTCGAGGTTGGTGAGAGCATCGCGGTGGGGGGTGTCTGCCTGACGCTGGTGGGCTTTGCGGAGGGGCTGGCGTTCGACGTTTCGGACGAGACGCTTGGCCGGACGACGTGCGGCGGCCTGCGATCGGGCGTGGTGGTCAACCTGGAGCGGGCGCTGAGGGCGGGCGACAGGATGGGGGGCCACTTTGTCCAGGGGCATGTCGACTGCATAGGGACCGTCGTTTGGGCGCGGGACCTGGACGGTTCGCGGCGTGTCCGGTTCAGGGTGCCGGAGGGCGGGAGGCTGCTGGCGAGCAAGGGGTCGGTGACGGTGGACGGGGTCTCACTGACGGTGATCGAGCCTAGTGGGGAGGAGTTCGAGGTTGAGCTTGTGCCGTTCACTCTTGGGGCAACGACTCTCGGATCGCTCGGGGCGGGGGATCCGGTGAACATCGAGTTCGACATGATCGCCAAGCACGTTGTGGCGATCATGGGCCAGGCCGGATAGGGGCTGTCTTAGCCTGGGATGACGATCTTTGTCAGGTCGCCGAGCTCCGAGACCATTTTTTCGAGGGGCAGGAGGAGGGCGAGGCGGTTTGCGCGTAGGTTGGGGTCTTCGGCCATGACCATCGTGGAATCGAAGAAGCCGTTGATGGGCTTTTGGAGGGCTCTGAGGATTTCGAGGGCGGACTGGGCGTCCTTACTCTGGACGGCGGTGTTGAACCTGTCGGCGACCTCTGCGACCTGCCGGTAGAGGGCTTCACCCTCTGGGGAGTCGGCTTTGGCGAGGTCGGTCTGTGTCGGGACGGGCTCGTGCTTTTTTCTTGCGGCGGCGAGGATGTTGACCGGGCGGCTGAGGGTCTGGACGATGGCGGGGTCGGCGGCGGCGAGCCTGCACGCCTTGACCCGGAACCGGACGCTTTGCGGGTCGGTGAGGTCGGAGGCGCTGAGGGCGGCCTGGACGACGTCGTGCTGGTCGGAGTCAAGGAGGGACTCGTAGCGGGTTTGCAGGAGGTCGTTGAGGCTGGCGGTGGCGGCTTCGGCGCTGATTTCGACGCCTGACTTTTGGTACTGGGCGAGGGCGGTCTGGAAGAGGGGCTTGAAGCCTTTGACCCTGGTCGGCCATGACCAGTAGGTTTCGATGAGGAGGGTGGCGGCTCGGCGGAGGGCGAAGGGGTCGCTGGAGCCTTTGGGGACGAGGCCTATGCCGAGGAACCCGGCCAGGCGGTCGAGTTGGTCGGCGATGACGAGGCGTTTTGCCGTGGCTGCGCTGTCATTGGCCGGGAGGTACTGGCTCTCGATGGCTTGGCAAACGGCTTCGGGGAAGCCCTCCCTTTTGGCATAGATGCCGCCAACGACGCCTTGGAGGGACGCGAGCTCGCTGACAAGTCCGGCGGCGAGGTCTGCCTTGGCGTAGAGTCCGGCCTGGGCGGCCCATTCGACCTCTTGCTGGTCGGCGCCTGTGGCGAGGGCGACTTCTTTGGCAAGGCCTGAGAGCCGGGTCGAGCGTTCCAGGATCGTTCCGAGCTTTTCTTGGAAGAGCATCCTGGCGGTGCCTTGGCGGAACTCTTCGAGGGTTTTGGCCTTGTCCTGGTCGAAGAAGAACCGTGCGTCGTTGAACCGTGCGTTGAGGACCCACTCGTTCCCTGCGCGGACTGTGTTCTCGTCTCCCGAGTTGCGGACGGAGACGAAGTGGTTCGTGACCTGGCCATGTTGGTCGCGGACGGGGAAGAACCTTTCGTGCTTGGCCATCGCAGTGACGAGGACCTGAGAGGGGAGTTCAAGGTACTTGGGGTCGAAGGAGCCGAGGTGGGCGGTCGGGAACTCGGTGATGAAGACGTTTTCTTCGACCAGTTTGGGGTCGAGGTCCGGTGTGCCCTGGACGGTGAGGGCGGCGCTGGTGGCTTGGCTGGTGACGGTCTCACGTCGTTTTTCTGGGTCTGGCTCGACGCCTCGCTGGGCGAGTCCGGACAGGAGTCCTTGGAGCGTTTGGGCCTGGAAGTCGCCAGGGGAGGTGAAGCGGTGTCCTCGGCTGGTGTCGCCCGAGGCGGTTCCGGCGAACTCGAAGGGGACGGTGGCGCCATCGAGGGTGGCGAGGATCCAGCGGACGGGGCGGACGAACCTGACTTTGCAGTCGGCCCACCTCATGGACTTGTCGAACGAGAGAGATTTGAGGGCCTGGGGGATCTCGGCGGCCAGGACCTCGGCGGCTGACTTGCCTGGGACGGGCTTATCGACCCAGACGTATTCGCCGTCGTTGCGGACCTGTGACGGTTCGACACCCTGGCCTTTGCAGAAGCCTTCTAGGGCCTTTGTCGGGTTGCCATCGGGGGCGTAGGCGGCGGCGAGGGACGGGCCGCGGAACTCTTTGACGGAGTCTTGTTGTCGGGGCGAGATTCCGGAGACTGAGACGATGAGCCTTCGGGGTGTGCCGAGGCTGGTTGAACCTGTCGAGCCGAGTCCAGTGTCTATGAGTGCCTGGACAATGGCGGCTTGGAGATCCTGGTACGCCTTTTTGACGGAGGTCGCGGGGATCTCTTCACATCCGATTTCTAGGAGCAACTCTGGCACGGGATTTTGAGTTTACCGGTTGTCAGGTGAGTCGAGGATTTGACCTGAGCCGTCTAGATCAGTAGAATGGGGTGAAGCCCAGACGGATTGGGCCCTCAAGCCTTTACGGAAGAACAAAGAAAATGAAAAAGATCGCTTTGCTGGCTGCTCTCGGCATCGCCTCAGTAAGCCAGGCCCAGGTGAATTACCTGGAGAACCCGAACAACATGGCGCTTCGCCTTGGTTACGTTTACCCGGTTGACGACGTGTTGCGCGGAGTGGGGACCTCGTACTTTGGGCTCGGCGCCGACTTTTGGGTTGATTTCAACATCTTCAAGGGCGCCGAGACGACGCTCTCTCTTGACTGGATGGCCAGCAAGTTCGACGGTAGCGGCGGGAACGTGTACATGCTGGCGTTGAACCAGCGCTGGTACATGGGCGATTCTCCGGTGCAGCGCTCGTACTTCTTCGCCGGTCTGGGTGTGGCGAGTGTCGACGTGACGACGGCCAAGGGTGTCTTGGGCGTTCGTGGCGGCTATGGCAAGGAGTTCGGCGACCACATTTTTGGCGAGATCATCGTGACTTACACCGACGCCTCTGCCGGCGCTCGGGGCACGACGGCCGGTTTCTACCTGGGCTACCGGTTCTAGGGAGTCCTGACCGACTTATCCGCCCTTGCCCTTTTGGGCAGGGGCGGTTTTGTTTTTGGCCTGTCCGAAAGTTTGGGCAACGGCGTCGGCGACCTCTTGTTGGGAGAGCCTTTGGACGCCTTGCCCGGTGAGGACGGCGATGCTGGGCGGGTTTTGCAGGACCCCACCGGTGGCGGAATCGAGCTGGGAGGCGAGGTCGAGCAGCCGTAGTGCGTCTTGGAGGGCGTCTTTTTGTGACTGGTCGCTCCAGGGGCCTTTTTCTCTGGCAATGTACTCGAAGGTGCCCCTGATCCTTTCGGAGCCGGAGCCTGCGGCGGCGTAGTCGCTGCCGAGGAACCTGGCACCGGCGGTATCGAAGAAGTAGACGCCGAAGGAGGCGGTTTTTTTATCGTAGGCGGCGGCGATGGGGAGGAAGACGCTGCCCTGCATGGCGGCCTCGATGTTTGAGGCAAGGGCGCGGCTGATCTCCATGAGTTTGCCCTCGGCGGAGATCTCGACAAGGTTGAGTCTTTCGTAGTACTTGAAGGCGTGTTTGAGGTAGCGGCAGACCTCGATCGACCGGGCGTAGGCCCCGCTGATGGCGACGACGACGGTGTCATCGAGGGCTTCGATCTTTTCGGCGTCCTCGTACATGATGAGGTTGCCCATCGTGGCCCGCCTGTCGGCGAGGACGAGGGCGCCTTGGTCGAACCTGACGGCGAGGACGGTCGTGCCGTGGACCTGCTCGACGGGGCCGGGCCGGGGGTTGTAGCCGACGAGGTCGGCGAAGTCTCGACCGGTCGCCGAGATCATTGGCCCGACCGCTGGCGGTACTTTTTGGCCTGGTCCGGATCGACGTTCCTCATTCTTTTGAGGAGCTCGTTGGGGACTGTGGGGCGTTCGATATTTGGCTTGGACGGCCCTTCGTCGCCCAGTTTTCTTTCCGGTTCTGCCTCTTTCGGCCTTGTGGTTCGGTCTGCTTGGATCATGCTGTTCCCGCTAGGATGCGAATGAACTCCTGTGTTGATTCTACGTCGGCGAGGCGCGGATCGTACATTTTGTCGGGGTGGAGGTCGGTTTTTTGCGTGCCGGAGGGGGTCTTCCATGTGACGGAAGACCAGTTGAGCGTTTGGACGGAGTCCTTGTGGTTTTTGACGGCAAGTCCTCGGGCGAAGGCGCGGGTGTGCTCTTGTGGCGGGTTTTGCGGCTGGACGACGACCTCTCCGGCGGCGCAGAGGGCACTGTAGAGGCTCTCTTCCGGGTCCAGGAGGTGGTATTGGAGGTCGAGGGCTTTGAGGGTGTCGTCGTGCCAGGTGAGGCCCTCGGCCTGGATGAACTGTTCGAGGAGCCAGAGCTTTGCGGCCCAGTCGACGTGCTTGCGGAAGGTGTCTTGGTCCTTGTTGCGGCATTCGAGCAGCCAGAGGCACTCTTTGGCGACCTCGGTGAGCTCGGGTTCTTGGTCTGGCAGGTCCAGGTAGGCGCCGAGGTAGGACTCGAGGACTTGCCTGGGTGTCGTCCAGCCCCTGTCAACGAGGTCGATGCGGCCTTCGCCCCAGGCATCGCGGCTGACCATTTGGACCGCGGCGACGGGGTCCGGGATCTTCCAGGTTGGGACACGGTCGGCTTCGAGGAGGGACAGGGCGATTTTGACGAGTCCGACCTTGCGCCCGGTACACGAAGGGAGCCGGTTGGCATCTCCGGAGATGACGTGGAGCCTTGCCCAGAGTGTGCGGTCGGCGTGGGGTTCGTCCCTGGTGTTGAAAACGGGGCGTTTGAAGAGTGTGTCGACGCTGGCGTGGTCGGTGAAGAAGTCGGCGCGTTGGGACAGCTGGTACCGGACGGGGCCGCGGGCTTCGGAGCCGACCTTGCCTGCTCCGGTCAGGACGGACCTAGAGACGAGGACGGGCACGACG
>CAZGER010000005.1:0-15311 GCA_964524565.1 uncultured Chthonomonas sp.
CTCTCCAGCGACGGTCGGCACCCCGACACAGTTGCCGTATCCCGCGATCCCACGCACGACCCCATCGACGAGATACTTGTTCCTGGCGACGTGCGCCTCGTCCGTCTCGCCGCTTGTGACCGGGCCGAACCTAAGGGAGTTCAGGCAGGCGATGGGCCTTGCGCCCATCGTGAAGATGTCGCGGATAATGCCGCCGACACCGGTTGCTGCCCCTTGATAGGGCTCAACGGCCGAGGGGTGGTTGTGCGACTCCACCTTCATCACGATGCCGATGCCGTCGCCGATATCGACGACCCCGGCGTTTTCAAGGCCTTCGATGGCTTCTTTGTACTTTGAGAAGTACGAGAGCACGGGACGGCTGTACTTGTAACCGCAGTGCTCGCTCCACATCACGGCGAACTTCCCGAGCTCTGTGAGGGTAGGTGTGCGCCCCAGCGTCTTTTCGATCAGGGCGTACTCTGAGTCACGCAAACCCATGCTCAAGTAGACTTGCCGGTCGATGGTGGGCATCCGAACGAGCATACCGCTGGCGGTTCTGGCGGTCGGTCTACTGGCTTGCGGATCGCCCGCGACGAAATGGGTCGGCGAGTGGCAGGGTCAGCAGGACGGGCTCGTTCGGGATGACAAAGACGACGTGATCGCCCAGACACTGCGCCGGGTCACCCTGACTGTCGGGGCTGACGGCACGTTCACCCTGGTCAAAGGGGGAGTCCCCTACCAAGGGACGGTCCTTTTCGGCGCGCAGGAATCGACCCTACAAGTGACGTCGCTCATGGACAGGCAGCTCTCGCCCGGCGTGACTTTCAAGCCGATCGTCCTGACAATGGCAGAGGGCGGCACCCTCACCATGACAGACCCGAACGACTTTCAGCGTCCGCCAGTGAAGCTGAAGAGAACCGTGTCTGAGTAGCACTCTACGCGGCGAGGTCGGACTCGACACCCGTGACGAGCTCAAGGGTGTTGATGGCGGGCTCAGGACGGGCTGTCAGGCGGATGAGGAAGTAGAACCCGACGGCTCCGACTGTGTACGCGAGGGCGGCGATCCAGACCATTGAAGACAATCTTCGGGCCGCTTTTCACAAACTGAACCTGGCAGAATTGCTCGAAACCGTGTGGCTTTTGCGCATCGAGGACGGAGACGCGCCAAAACGGGCGGAAAAAACGCGGCTAAAGTGGGCCGCGCTGACAAACCCGAGCTCTTCGGCGATTTCCCCGATCGGCACCTGCGTAGAGACGAGCTTTTCGCGGGCAAGTTCTAAACGGAGCGACGTCAAGTACTTCTGGAACGATGTCCCCGTCCGCTCCCGGAACAGGTGGCGAAAGTGGGACGTGCTCAAGCCGATCTCCCTGGCGAGGGTGTCGCCGTCCACGTCCTCTCCCGCTTTTTGCCGCATGAGGACGAGGGCGCGGTCGATGAGGACGTCTGTCGGCTTGCTGTCCTCTGGCAAGGCTTCCCGCACGACGTCGACGGCGGTGATGCAGACGGTGTCCGCCACCTCTGCACACGAATTGGCCTTCTCCAGCTTCCTTGCCAGGTCAAGCTGGAGCCGGTGGAGCCGCATTTTTGTGCCCAGCTCCAGCAACGCAGCGGAGGTGACGGCCATGAAGGTCAGGGCGACGCCCCGGGCCTCGTCGACGTCCTTGCCGCAGGCGAGGAGTCCCGACCTGAGTTGGTCGACCGCCGAGTGAAAGCGGGACGTGTCCCTCATGCGGAGGATCCCGGCGATGTCCCCAAGGCCGATGTCGGTCCCAGCGCCGCGGAACGGGCACAGGCCAGCGACGCTCTCAACGAGGACGTCAAACACGAGGATGCTTTCGGCCCCGCCGTGGTGGGAGAGCCGCAGGCTCTCGATATCGACCGATTCGGACAGGGGCAGTGACAAGGCGTCGACGCGGTGTGTTTGTCCGTCGATCACGGTCTCGCCGACGCACCTGCGGAGCCCACCGTGGTCCAGGATGACGCAGTGCGGGCCAGGCGTGGCCGAATCGACGATCGCGGTGCCATAGGCCAGGTCGATCGCCTCCCGCTCCTTGCCGGACTTGCCCTGGACGGAGACGCTTGCGGCGATACCGGACTTCGGCACAGGACCGCTCGCCAGTGCGAACACCCCAACCAGGGTCACGCTCGTGGCGGAAAGTCCTTCATCGAACTGGACCTCAAGCTCCTTGGGGAAAGCCCGCCACGGGTGTTTGGTGGTCTTGCCGCCGTGGCTCTGCCAAGCCCGTCCGCCAGACAGGGTCAGGCCGGCGCTCGAGTCCAAGACTGGGCTCGCCGAACCTGAGTGTTGCCTGGGGAACTTCCCCAAGACCAGTCGGCTGAACACCGGCTACCTGGCAACGACGGTCGTCGTGTGAGGAAGGTGCCCGAACAGGGACTCCCTCATACCAGAGACCTGTGGCCTGTGCAGTTCGATGTCGCGCTGGAAGTAGATCGGCACCCAGACAGCGTCCTGCAGGACAACGTCCTCGGCCTGCTGGTAGAGCGGGATCCGTTTGGACATGTCGGTCAGGGTGTCGCCTTGCTTACAGAGGTTGTCGAACTCAGGGTTGCTGTATCCCAGCTTGTTCTCCGGCCCCCAGGTCGCGAGCATGTGGCTGAGGAAGTTCTGCGGGTCCAGATAGTCGGCTGCCCAGCGCATGTGATAGAAGACCTGCTGCTTTTTGTTGTAGACGTCGAGGTACTTCTGCCATTCCATCGGCTGGACCCGGACTTCCACGCCCAGGTTCTCTTTGATCTGGCCAGCGACCGCCTCAGCGACCAGCTTGATGTCCGGGTACCCCTCCCGGTGGGTCAGGGTGAGCGCCGGGAGTCCCTTGCCTCCTGGGAAGCCAGCGGAGGCGAGAAGGCTCTTGGCTTCTGCCGGGTTGAACTTGTAGCCCTTGCCGTTCTCCCTGTGCCCGGTGACTCCGGGTGGGACGATCGTGTTGGCGACCGTGTTGACGCCTCCCATGAGCTGGCCGACGATCTTCTCTTTGTCGATCGACATGGCGAAGGCCTGGCGGACGCGCTTGTCCTTGAAGGGCGCGTACTCCAGCTCGTTCATGCCGACGTACCAGATCGCTGGCCGCTGGAAGAACTTGACGAGGTCTTTCAGCTTGGGGTCCTTTTGGATGCCTTCAAGGTCTTGGCGCTGGATCTGGACGACGTCCAGTTCGCCGTTGATGAACTTGGTCAGGCGAGTGTTCGCGTCCAGGATCACCGGCCGCTCGATCCGTTCGAGCTTGGGCGCACCACCCCAGTAATCTTTGTTCGCCACAAGGACAATCAGCTGTTTGTCCTCAAACCGCTCGACCTTGAACGGGCCGGTGCCCACCATCTCGGCCGCTTTGGTGATGTCCGTGCTGGGCGGAACCGATTCCTTGGGCAGGACCGACGAAACGAGGTATGTCAGCTTTCCAAGGAAGTAGGGGGTCGGCTGCTTCAGTTTGAACTTGATGGTCTTTTCGTCAACGACCGTGATTCCGCTGACGCTGGTCGCTTTGCCGTTGACCATGTCCGAGAGACCGACAACGTCGCTCAGGTAGGCGTCCGCGGTCTGGGACTTCATCGCTGGGTTCGCAGCCCGCTCGATCGACCACTTCACGTCGTCGGCGGTGACTTCTCGGCCATTGTGGAACTTGACGCCTGCCCGGATGTGGAAGGTGTACTCCGTGCCGTCCTCAGAGATGTCCCACTTTTCTGCCACGAGCCCCACGACCTCGTTCGACTCGCTCCAGCCGACGAGTCCCTCGTAGACCTGTTGGAGACAATCGAGGGTGTCGCCGTCCTGGACGATCGCCGAGTCAAGGCTGGTCGGGTTGTTCGGGATCGGGTACCGAAGGACGTTGGCCTGGCCCTTGGATTCCCCAGACCCTTGCGAGAACTTGCCTTGACCACAGCCTCCTAGCACGAGGAGCGCGGACAGGATGGCGAACGATGTCAGCTTGAGCCTGGACATTGTGCGGCCATTTTACACGTGTGCCGCCGTCGATGCACGGACAGTGGCCCGGCAGGTTGGCAATGGCCGCTCCAAGAGCTCTGCCACCCAGTCCACAAGGATCCTGAGACACTCGCCCGCGTCCTTCATGGCGGTGGGCGGTGCGTCCAGCATCCGTGCCTTGTCGATGCAGACCGCAGCTTGGGCAGATATCCAGATCAGGTCGTTAGGGCTAAGTTCCTCGTGGGAGCTGATGACACCGCCCCGTGACATCGAGAAACACACGGGCGTGACGTCGAGCGGCTTTCCTGTGTCCTGGAACACCGACCACTGGACAGAATGCCCTTCCAGGTCCAAAAACCTCACCAGGGTCCAGACCAGGACGGCGTAGGGGTCTGCTCCAGGGCCGAACGCGCCGAGTCCAGCGATGAGAAGGTCCAGGTACTCGTCCGACTCGCCTTCGTAGGGCAAGGCGGTGGCGATGACCTCGCAAAGGGCCAGGCCGCAGTTAAGGGAGTCGAAGTCTGACCGGACACCCGGGAACGACGACATGGGCTGGGACTGGGTGACGAAGGACCTGTGACGACCGGTGGCCCAGGTGAACCGGCAATGCATCATCGGCTCGGAGCAGCCAGCGAGCCGTGATCCGGGCTTGCGGGCGCCTTTGGCGACGACATCGACCTTGCCGACACCCCGTGCCAGCAAGGTCAACCTACGGTCGTTCTCCCCGCTTTCGACCCGCTTCAGGACGACGCCCTCTGCGCTTACCTCGGCAATGGGGCTAGCCTCCGGCGAGCAGTGCTTGCAGCCACTCGTTCCAGACGTAGGCCATCCTGTCGATCACCAGGGCGAACCTGGCCATGACGGTGCTTCCAAAGATCGCGCCGAAACCGATCATGAGCATCCAGCGTCCCAGGGTGTTGACACCCTTGAGGGCCTTGTTCTTGAGCTCGAAGCTGAAGATGAAGTAGCTGAACGCGCTGATGAGCGTCACGACGAAGATCAAGTTGGAAAGTGCCTGGGTGGGATAGACGTTCTGCGCGATCGCGGAGAGGACGGCCGGATCCGTCACCGGCTCGATCGACCCGTTGAGGACCTGCACCGACGATGGCGTGGTGAGAGGGCTGAACGTGGTCGGCACGATCGGCTGGATCGAGGAGTAGATCTGTGGCCCGTAGGTGTTCCACCAGATCGAGACCTGTTGGCCCGACCAGAGGCCGAGGATGATCCCCACCGGGATTCGGCTGAGCCAGTTGTTCTTTTTGCTCAGGACAAAGTAGCCCAGGATCCCGACCGGCAACAGGGACGCGTACACCCAGTAGGACATCGAAGGGTCTCCCCCGTCCTCGCCCTGTTTGCCGACCATTTTGATCCACCACTCGCTGTAGAGCGTGTCCTTCCAGGTGGCGACCAGCAGGTAGCCAGCGGAAAGGCCGAGGTAGATGTGCTCGACAAAGCGGTAGACCTTTGTCTCTTTGTACAGGATTGAGTACAGGCCGATGGTGGCAATGACCGCCAGCGTCAGCTTGAGCAGGAGAAAGTTCTGCGGGCTCACTTGCCACCTCCCTTGCGCTTGGCGGCGAACATAGCGACGTTGCCCACGACGACGGCCAGGATGAGCAGGCCGAGGGCGATGTGCAGGGCAAAGTAGTAAGAGGCCCCTCGGGCGAGGGTCGTCCCCTCGCTCACGGGCGGGATGTCACCCGGCTTTTTGGGGTCCTTCACCCCGATCTTGCCGTCTGCGCCGACGTGGTTGATCCCGTTGGCGGCCAGATACTCCATGTCGTAGACTCCTTTGAGTCCAGCGGCGACGCCCTTGATCTGTCCGGACTGGTGGTACGGCAGGGTCTGGGGGCCCATGACTCCCGTGACGAGCGCGCCGATGCTGACCTTTTTCGCGAGCCTTTGGACCGCGACATCGATCGACTTGGACGCTGTGACGACGAACATCGCGCCGAAATCTTCAAGCCTGGTGATGGGGGCGAGGAGTTCCGTCTGGAAGACCGGGATCTCCCGTCCACCGACCTTGGCCTTCTTGTTCGACCAGGTCGATTTGATGTCGGTTCCCATCGATTGGTTCGTGGCCTCGGCGTTCGGGAAGTACCCGAGGTCGAGGTAATCGACGCCAGCCTCGTAGACGCGCAGGTTTTGCGACTTGCGCTCAGTCGCCAGCCTGGTCAGGACGTTCCTGGCCACTTGCGGCGCGATCGGGTCGGCGGCGGAATAGAAGACGAACTTGATGTCGCGGGACATCAGGAGTCGCATGAGGTTTTCAAAGTGCCCCATGCTCTCTCCTCTGGTGCTGTTCGTCCAGTCGGTCTGGACGATGACCGGTTTTTCCGCAGGCAGGGCCTGGATGAACCGGTACAGGTCCTTAGACGAGGGGTCCGGGTCGGTTGGGATCGTCACGCCTTTCATGAAGAGCGCCCACGAGACCAGCACGATCAGAACCGTGTAGAGGATCCTGCGATCCACCTTTTGAAGCTTTTCAAAGAAATTCATGCCGACACCCCTCCACGCTCAAGTCCGAGCCAGATTCGCAGGCCCATTGCAAGGGCCCCGAGCCCGACGCCAAAGTCGATCGCCCGGATCGCCGGTATCTGGAGCGTCGAGCGCACCCAGTCGGCGATGGTCGTGAGGTTGAAGTTCAGCAGGAACGTGTTGTCCGAGCTGATCACCATGTCGTTGACGGCGTTCGACCAGGCCATTGTGAGGATTCCCATCAGGTTCAGCATCAAAACGAGGGCTGAGACCATCATGACCGTGGCTTCGACGGACCTGACGCGGAACGCGCGGTAGGCCGCCGAGAGGATGAAGAACGCGATCATGGAGAACATCGCCGAGTCCATCTGCTGGAACAGTCCATCGAACAAGAGGTCGTTCGCGTAGTTCATCGGCCCCCAGTTCGCTTGGTCGGTCAGGCGGTTTTCCTTGTCGGCCAGCCTGGATCCCCAGTCGCTGAACCCGACGACCGCCATGATGGCGAAACAGACCATCGTGATCACCGAGAACCCCCAGTTCTCAGTCTTGCGCCTGATGCGGCGCGAGTGGACGACCACGAGCGAGAAGATCCCGACGCCGATCAGGAACCCTTGCAGGATGTTTGTGACCTTGCCGACCGGGTCCACCATCTGATTGATCCAGAACCCGGGCGCCTCGCCCGCCAGGGGCTGGTCGGCCTCGAAGTTCGCAGCGATCGGTTTTGGCCACAGGTACTGCAGAACGTAGGGCAGACCGGCCATGAAGGTGAAGAAGACGACGATCGGCCGCCTCAGGTTGGACGGTGCCTTGGAGAGACCGAGGATGAGGACGGTCGTGAGGATGATCGCGCCAATGATCCACACCCATTTGCCGTTACCGGGCTCCTGTTTCCAGAACGACGTCTCGGCTTGGGCAAAGGTAAACACGAGCTCGTTCATCACTCAGCCTCCTCCGGTGCTGCTGCCTCTTTCGGCTCGCGTTTGACATCCAACATTTCTTTTGTCAGTCTTGGGTTGAACAGGTGGTCGACGAGCGTGTCCGAACGGTTTTTGAACTCAGTCCCGCCCCCCTCGATGTCGATCTGTGCCGCCCCTCCGTCCTCCACTCCCCAGTGGAACGAGGTCTGCTGCGTCCTTTCCATGCTAAAGCTCAGGACACCGAGGATGACCATCGCCGTCATCATGATCTTCGCCCAGTCTTGCCCGACAAGGCTTCCGACCAGGACCGGCTCGCGCGTCAGATAGGCGGAGGCGGCGTAGAACTCGTCGCCGATCAGCACGTAGTCGCAGGCGGCAACAAAGAAGGGTGTCTGGGTGCTCTGGGTGGATCCTGCGACCTGGATCGCGCCGACACCGTTGAGCGTCTCGGCGAAGATGAGTGACTCCGCGTAGAACGCGCCTAAGAGGAACCCGGCGGCGATCTGCTCGCGGTGGATGATGCCGGAGACACCGGCAGCGAAGGCGAACTGCTGGCCAGCGACAAACTGCACGGACTCTGGCGTGAACTTGTCCGTCATCCCCTGCTCCTGGTAGACGTTCCGGATCACTTCTTGCGCGACGGCGTACACCGCGGCGTCGGCGCAGCACAGGCGGATCGGTGTTCCGAACTGGGCGGCGGTCTTGGTCACCTGGGCAAAGATGTTGATCGCTTGGACGGCGACGGCGTCCAGCACATCGATGCCAGGGACCATCAGGATCGGCTTGCCCATCTCGGTGGCGCGGCCGATGGCGTCGTCGATCGCGTTGAGTCCCGCGATGCGGCGTATGAACATCTCCTTCCTGCCCGCTTTGGCGCGCTGGATGTTGAACAAAATGAACGCCACGATCAGCAGGGTGACCATGACGCCGATCCAACCGGTGTCAAGGTACTGCTCTCCAACGGCGAAGCTAGTCAGTAGTGTCATCAATTCCTCCCTCCGCCCTTGTTGCGGGGACCTGGGGTCCCTCTTGGGGCGTCCTGGGCGACTCGATTTCTCGAATCAGCCTTTCGACAGAGTCCCGGTTCCCGAGCAACCGGCTGTAGTTGTGGACATTGTCGATGCCGAAGAACGGTGCGACAAACGGGGAGAAGACGATCGCCCCGTTCATGGCTAGGCCGCTCAGGGGCTTGTGCATCTCCAAAAAGACGACAGCGGGGGCTTGCAGGCCCCGCCTTGTGATCTCAGACGCCAGCTTCTGGATCAAGGTCGTTTCCTCCTCCTTGGTGAGTTCTTCTGTCCACAGTGACTGCATGGCTGGCGAGTGCGGCTATTTTGCCCAATATCTGACCCTCGTTGCCAGAAAACCGCAAATAGATTCCCCGAAACGGCGCGAGCCTGCTGCCCTCCGGCACAGGCGAGAGTTTTGCGCCGGCGTCGTCCAAGACGATCCGGACAACGTCGCCCCACGAGATTGCACTAGTTGAAAACCCGATCTTGGAACGTGCGCCACCAGAATCTAGGACGTACCGGTAGGGCAAAAAAACCTCCGCTGTGGAAAACAGGACGGTGCAGAACCCGATCGCAAACCCGACCAGCGAGAACAGGGACAACCCAAGGGCTCCCGCCGCGACCGCGGCCATGAGGGCGATCGCTCGCTTGAGGGGCTGCCCGGACCCGACCGAGTGAGACCAAGCGAGCTCTCCCACATCGTGCTCTTCTACCGGTCCTTGTCCGGCTTCCGGTTCCCTGGTTTTGTCAGCGTCGTCCACGGCCAGACTATCGCCAGTCGCTAAAGAGCGTGCTCACAGACTGGTCCTGGTGGATGCGTTTGATCGCCTCGCCCAGCAACGGGGCGATCGGCAGAACGGAGAGTTTCGGGAACTCCTTTCCTGCGGTGATCGGGATCGTGTCCATCGTGATGACCTTGCTGATGACACTGTCCTGGAGGCGCTGGGTGGCGTTGCCGCTCAGTACGGGGTGGGTGGCGCAGCAGATCACTTCCTGGGCGCCGCGCTTGAGCAGGGCCTCTGCGCCTTGGATGATCGATCCCCCGGTGTCGATCATGTCGTCGATCATCACGCACCGCTTGCCCTGAACATCGCCGATGATCTCGACGATATCGACCTTGTTGGGCTCGGGCCGCCGTTTGGCGATGATGGCGATGGGTGCCTTGAGCATCTCGGCCAGGCTCCTTGCCCTGCCGACACCGCCTACGTCCGGGCTGACGACGACCACGTCGTCCTGGTCGGCAAAGCCGTCTGCCACCAGGTGCCGCCCGATGATCGGGCCGCCGTAGAGGTGGTCGACAGGAATCTTGAAGAAGCCTTGGATCTGCTCGGCGTGCAGATCCACCGCGATCACGCGGGATGCGCCTGCCACGGTGATCAGGTCGGCCAGCAGACGGGCTGTGACAGGCTCCCTCGGCTTTGTCTTTTTGTCCTGGCGGGCGTAGCCGTAGTACGGCATGACGACGGTCAGGCGTTTTGCGCTTGCCCGGCGGAAGGCGTCGAGCATGATCAGAAGCTCAATGATCGAGTCGTTCACGGGGGAGCAGGTCGGCTGGACAATGAACACGTCGTTGCCACGGGCGCTCTCGTCCACCATGAGCCGGATCTCTCCGTCGCTGAACTTGGTCGAGGTCATGCGGCCGAGCTCGATGCCGAGATAGTCCGCGATCTTGGACCCCAGTTCCTTGTTCGCGTTTCCAGCGAACAGCTTCATGCCATCCAGACCGTTCGTCAACGACGACCTTCCATCTTCTTTCGACGCCAATTCCTGAACCATCCCTCTTTGTTTTCCTGCCGACCCCTTCCTATCGCCATAGCCCCTTCCGGGACGTCCAAGTTGATCACACTACCCGCGGCAACGAACGACTCGGTACCAATCGCCACGGGTGCGACCAGTGTCGAGTTGCTGCCGACGAAGCAATCGTCGCCGATCACGGTCTTGTGCTTGTCAAACCCGTCGTAGTTGCACGTGATCGTGCCTGCCCCGATGTTCGTCCTTTCGCCGACCTCGGCATCGCCCACGTAAGTCAGGTGGGAGATGCTGGTGTCGGCGCCGATCGCCGAGTTTTTGATCTCGACGAAGTTGCCGATCTTGACGTCCTCGGCAAGGTCGGCCAAGGGCCTGAGGTTCGCGAACGGCCCGCACCGCGAGCCGGACCCCATCGTGGCCTGGTCCATATGGCTCATAAAGACGCGGACCCTGTCGCCGATGACGCAGGACTTGATCCAGCTGTTCGGCCCCACGTGGCAGTTGCCCCCAATCGTCGTCAGACCCTCGATCACGGTGTTGGGATAGATCGTGGTGTCCTGGCCGATCTGGACGTCCGGGCCGATGTGCGTCGAGTCCGGGTCGAGGAACGTCACGCCTGAGGCGGCATGGGCACGGATGATCCTCTCGCGGACGAGGCTGCTCGTCTCGGCCAGCTGCCAGCGGTCGTTGATGCCGCGGAACTCGTCGGAGTCCGGCACCTTGACCGCCTCGACCCTCATTCCGGCTTCGACCATCAGGCCGATCACGTCGGTCAAGTAGTACTCGCCCTGGTCGTTCTCGTTTGTGAGCCGTGGGAGCGTCGCGCAAAGCGCCTGACTGTCAAAGCAGTACACGGCAGGGTTGATCTCGTGGATCGAGAGCTGGTCGGCGGAGCAGTCCCGGTGCTCGACGATGCCGGTCACGTTCCAGTCGCCGTCGCGGACGATCCTCCCATAGCCGGTGGGGTCTTCCAGTTCGCAGGTGGCAAGGACGGCGCTGGCGCCGGTCGCCTGCTGACGGACGGAAAGGCCGATCAGGGTCTCGGCGCGGATCATCGGGACATCACCGGCAAGGATCAGGACCGGGCCGGTGAACCCCTCCAGGTGTCTGGCGGCCATCTGAGCCGCATGCCCCGTGCCCATCTGGACCTCTTGGTGGCAGTACTCGACAGAGTCGCCGACGATGGTTTGGACCTGGTCTGCGCCGTGCCCCACCACGAGGACTGTCTTGCCGACGCCTGATTGTCGTAGGGCACGGATCACCCATTCGACCATCGGGACGCCGCAAACAGGGTGAAGAACCTTTGGCACGCCGCTTTTCATGCGTTTGCCAAGTCCGGCAGCGAGAACTATTGCGGCAGGCTTCGACATCCCAGGAAGACTCAAGATACCCCGTGGCCGGTGCGGACCGTGTAGCATTGCAAAGACATGGCTCTGAACATCTCGCGGCATCCCTTGGCGACGCACACCGTCTCCATCCTGAGGGACAAAACAACCGATCCCCAGCATTTTCGGTCTGCGGCAAGGGTCTTGTCCACGATCCTGGCGATCGAGGCCACCAGCCGGATCAAGCTCAAGCCGGGAACTGTCCAGACCCCCTTGGAAGAGACCCAGGTCGCGTACCTGGCCACAGGGATCGCCGTCGTGCCGGTGTTGCGGGCGGGGCTTTCGATGCTCGAGACCTTCCTTGACCTCTTCCCGGACGTCGCTGTCGGGTACATCGGGTTGGAACGGGACGAGAACGCGATCGCCAGCGAGTACTACGTCAAGCTTCCGGAGATGTCTCGGCGGGCGGTGTTCGTCGCCGACCCGATGCTGGCGACAGGAGGGACGGCAGTCCAGGCCATCACCCTCGTGAAAGAGGCCGGGTACCACTCGGTCAGCCTGGTCAGCGTGCTTGCGACGCCAGAGGGCGTCGACCAGGTCCAAAAGCACCATCCAGACGTCGAGATTTTTGCCGCTGCCCTGGACCGTGAACTCGACCCCAACAAGTTCATCCTTCCTGGGCTGGGCGACTACGGCGACAGGCTGTACGGGACTGACGAAGTCTAGGCCGGTATCCTCGCCCCATGCCTTTGCTTGTCCTTGTCCGCCACGGTCAGTCGATCTGGAACCTTGAGAACAGGTTCACAGGTTGGGTCGATGTGCCGCTGAGCAAGCAGGGCGAGGAGGAGGCAGTCCAGGCGGGACTCGACCTTTCGGAGTACGAGTTCGACGTTGCCTACACCAGCGCTCTCCGCCGCGCCCAGGCGACTCTGGCCATCATCATCGCGACCGCCAACTGGGACATCCCCGTCATCCGAGACCAGGCGCTGAACGAGCGCGATTACGGCGACCTTGCCGGGCTCAACAAAGACGATATGCGGGAGAAGTACGGGGCCGACCAGATCCATATCTGGCGCAGGAGCTTTGACGTTGCGCCCCCGAACGGAGAGAGCCTCAAAGACACCGCGGCCAGGACACTGCCGTTTTTTGAAAGGGCGATCCTGGGTGACATCAAGCAGGGCAAGAACGTCCTCGTGGTCGCCCACGGCAACTCCAACCGCTCGATCGTGATGAAACTAGAGAAGCTCAGCCCAGAAGAGATCGTGGAGAAAGAGCTCGCCACTGGCAAGCCGATCGTCTACGAGGTCGATCTGGCTGGCAACGTGCTTTCGGTCATGTAGGGTCGGCTATTCGCCGTCCGCCGGTTTGCAAGCGGGGCACTCCCCGCTAGAATCGCACGCTGGGGCCGGGACAGGCTTGCTCGTCGCAGGAGTGTCGTTGACGTAAAACCCCGAGCCTTTGAACATGACGGCCGTCGGCTGGATGATCCTGCGAAGGCTGCCTTTGGCGCCACAATCGCAATCCGTTAGGGGATCTTCCGAGATCCGCTGATCGACTTCGATCACCCCCTCGCACTTGGAGCATTCGTACACATAAGTGGGCACAAGCGTGGATTATCCACATGGGAATCGGGCCGTGCAGGGCCGTTCCTAGTGAGTCTGGGGGCAGCCCTGTCAGAATCGCGGGCACATGCTTGCGCCCCAGTCGTTCGAGTTCACGGACCTGCCTTTCATTGGCGTCCTCATCCTGCTCGAAGGTCTCCTGTCTGCCGACAACGCCCTTGTCCTGGCGATCATGGTCAAGCACCTCAAGGGCAAGGACAGGCAAAAGGCGCTCGTCTACGGGCTTGTCGGAGCGTTCGTGTTCCGCGCGGTCGCGATCCTCTCGGCGTCGTGGCTGATCTCGTTCTGGTGGCTGCAGACGATCGGTGCGTTCTATCTGATCTTTATCACGGTCAAGCACTTTTGGGCGCAACGAGGGGCGTCCGACTTGAACGGCGGGACTGGGCCAAAGCCGTCCACGGCATCGTTCTGGAAGACGGTTTTCTTGGTCGAGGTCACCGACATCGCCTTTGCGGTGGACAGTGTGCTCGTGGCAGTCAGCTATGTCAGCGGCCCGGACAAGGTGTGGGTTGTCTACGCCGGTGCGATCGTGGGTGTCGTGCTCCTCAGGTTTGCCGCTGGATGGTTCACCAAGATCCTCGACAAGTTCCCTGCCCTTGAGCATATGGCCTACGCGCTGGTCGGTTGGGCCGGTGTGAAGCTCTTTGTCATGTCGCTGCACAACTTTGAAATCACGGCCGAGAAGAACCGTCTGCCTGTTAGGTTGCCGTTCCACGTGCCAGAGATGAGCCCCGTGCTCTTTTGGTCTGTCATGGCAGCGATTATCGCGGGCGGCACATGGATCGCCGTCAGGAACCGCCGCGACGATCCAGGATTGTCGGATGAGACCGACAATGAGGCGTAGCGGAGTTTTTCGCCCGCACGGGTAGACCGACAGTGATTTGTTGCATAATTACCAATCAGACCATGAAGAGGCTTGCCTGTCTGGTGCCATGGATGGCAGTGACAGTAGCCTGGGGGGCCAACCTTCAGCCTGCCGCCGTCCAACTCACCTATTATCCCGCCGTCACGGACGCGTACCGGTTCGGCGACCAGTGTTTTGTCACCCCGGCGACGGCGAAGAAGAACTGGGACTGGAACGTTGAGGAACGGGGCGACGAGTTCCAAGTCACCTGCGAGGGCAGGCTCTTTCGGGTCGGGAAACTGAAAGAAAAAGGGGCGAACTACCTGAACCTGACCGAAGCCGCCAGGTTCCTGGGTGCCCAGGCGGCGTGGACCGGCGACACCTATTCGATCTTGGCAAAAATCAGGTCGGTCGAGGTCAGTAAGACGGGTCTTGCGGTGAACGCGACGCTCCGCGTCAGGCCCAAGTTCACGAGGATCACGAACCCAGACCGCTACATTATCGATCTGAAAGGGGCGGTCGCAGACTCACCGGTCACCGATTTTCCCGACTGGTGGAGGATCGGCCAGTACTCCCCCGACACGGCCAGGCTGGTTGTCGAGCACCCTGGCGCGGTCGCCATTTTGACGCCCCAGACCAAAGAGACAAGGCTGCTCGAAATCGCGCTGCCGGAGGTCTTGTGGCTCGAACCGGACCAGGTCAAGGCTGTGGTCCCCGCCCAAAACTCTGTGGCACCGACCGCCAACACGATCTGGCTCCAGCAGCCAGCCGTCACGCGGTCCGACAAGACAGGCGTCGGCATCCTGGTGCCGGCTTCCAAGTCGCTCAACGTTGGGCCGGCAGCGCGCTACAACGGTCCCAACGAGATCCAGATTTCGCTCCCTGGCGCGCAGTTCGATGCGGCGAGGAAGATCGACACAGGCGACTCTGAGCATATTGAGTCCCTGACCTCCCACACCGACGGCGACACTGGGGTCGTCACGATCCGGACCAAGCGGCCGATGGCGTTTGTGACCTCGCCCAGGGGCAAGTCCTTCACCATCACCCTGACCGTGCCATCGGCAGGTGAGGGTCTGAGGGGCAAGATCGTGGTCATCGACGCCGGACACGGCGGCAAGGACAACGGGACGTCTTACGGCAGCTACAAGGAAAAGGAGATCGCCCTGGGAGTCGCCAAGGCGCTCAAGTCGGCCCTGTTCAGCGCCGGGGCGTCGGTCGTGATGACGCGCGACGACGATAGCTATCCTTCGCTCGGTGAACGTCCAGCCCTGGCCAACCAGAGCGGGGCGGCGGTGTTTGTTTCGATCCACGTCAACTCGGTGCCCAAAGCCGACAGCCGATCGGGCAGCATCACGTTCTTCCACCTGGAGGACCCGCTTGACCGGCTCCTGGCCGAGTGCATCCAGAACGAGCTTGCCAGGGCAAGCGCGATCCCGAGCCTGGGAA
>CAZGER010000006.1:0-14742 GCA_964524565.1 uncultured Chthonomonas sp.
GTTTGACCGGGACGATGCTGAAGAGTTTGACCTTGTGTCCCGCCTCGGCGAGCTTCATTGTGGTCATGAGGCCCGCGAGTCCTCCCCCTACGACGATGACGGTGCGCTGGGCAGCCATTGGAAGGCCAGTTTACTCAGGGGATGGGGGCCGGAGTCGGTAGAAGCGGGACGCGGTTCCGCCGAGGACCTGGTCTTGTTCGTGCTGGGAAAGTCCTTCGGTGATGGCCTCGAGCGCGGCGATGGTTTTGCGGTAGTCACCGGCGGCGAGGGAGACGGGCCAGTCGCTGCCGACCATGCACCGTTCTGGGCCGAAGCAGGAGAGGGCGTGGTCCACGTAGGGGCGGAGGGTGTCGGTGTCCCATGTGTCCCAGTGGGCCTCGAACGTGAGTCCGCTGAGCTTGCAGAAGGCGTTGGGGCACTGGGCGAGGGAGCGGAGGTTGCGGACCCATTCGGCGTGTCCTTGCCGGTTGCGGACGTCCGGTTTGCCGAGGTGGTCGAGGACGAATCGTTGCTCGGGGAAGGCGCGGCAGAGGTCGATCGCTTCGGGCAGTTGGGGGTGGTAGACGAGGATGTCGTAAGCGAGACCGAACCGGCCGAGGGCTGAGATCCCGTTTCGGAAGGCGGTCCCGTCCATGAAGCCTGACGGTTCGGCCTGGACGATGTGGCGGATCCCGACGAGGAGGGGGTTTGCCGCGAGAGTCTCTAGTTCTGCTGTGACGGTGGGTGACCGGAGGTCTGCCCATCCCACGACGCCGACGATGGACTGGTCTGTCTCTGCCAGACCGAGGAGGAACGTGTTCTCTTGTGGGGTCTGGCGGGCCTGGACTGCGATGCAGCCTTGGTACCCGGCGTGTTCGAGAAGGGGTCGGAGGTCTTGTGGGAGAAAGTCGGTGCGGAGGTTGGCGATCGAGTCGTCGATCCATCCGTACTCCTCTGGGGTGTAGTTCCAGAAGTGCTGGTGGGAGTCGATCTTGGGGGTTGGCACGGTCGGGTTTTTGTGGCGACCCCGGGGCGATTCGAACGCCCGACCAACAGCTTAGAAGGCTGCTGCTCTATCCACTGAGCTACGGGGCCGCAGACGCCCAGTTTACTTGTCGGTGCGTTTTACGGCGGGTCGGGGGTGAAGGTAAAGTCCGGCGGATGCGCCCAGAGTCATTTGAGTTTTTGAGAGAGTTGTGCGACACTCCCTCGCCTTCGGGGTACGAGGAGCGGGCGGCGAAGGTCTTTCGGGACTACACGTCTGGTTTTGCCGACTCTGTATCGACCGACGTCCACGGGAACGTGACGGCGGTGCTGAACCCGGACGCTCCGATGAAGGTGATGCTGGCCGGGCACATGGACGAGATCGGCTTTCAGATCCACCACATCGATGAGAAGGGCTTCTTGTACTTTCGTGGGATCGGCGGGCACGACACGATGGTCCCCTTGGGGAACCGGGTTTGGGTCCACGGCAAGGAGCGGGTCGGGGGTGTGATCGGGCGGAAGCCGATCCACTTGCTGGAGGGGGACGAGAAAGAGAAACGTCCGGGGTTGCACGACCTTTGGATCGACATCGGGGCGAGTTCGAGGGAGGAGGCTGAGTCTGTCATCTCGATCGGCGACTGTGCGACGTACCAATGGGGCCTTCAGGAGCTGATGGGGGACCGGGTGGCGGCGAGGGGCTTTGACAACCGTGTCGGCTCGTTTGCGGTCGCAGAGGCGCTCCGGTTGTTGAAGGAGGTCGGTGGGTTGGACGGGGGTGTTGGGGTCTACGCGGTGGCAACCGTCCAGGAAGAGGTGGGACTTCGGGGTGCGCGGACCTCGGCGTTCGCGATCGGCGCGCAGAGCGGTCTGGCGGTGGACGTTGACTTTGCGATCGACCATCCTGGACTTTCGGCGAGCCGGTACGGTGCGGCGGACGTCGGCAAGGGACCGACGGTGACCAGGGGGGCGAACATCAACCCTGTGGTCTTTGAGCTGCTGCGGGCGGGGGCGGAGCAGGAGGGGATCGAGATCCAGGTGACGGCGGAGCCGGGCGGGACGGGGACCGATGCGAACGCGATGCAGATTTCCGGGGCAGGGATGGCGACGGGTTTGGTGGGGATCCCGGTGCGGTACATGCACACTCCGTGCGAACTTTTGTCGCTCAGGGACGCAGAGGACACGGCCCGTCTGATGGCGGCGTACTGCCGTCAGGTCATGAAAAACACGGACTTCACGCCACGGGTCGCACCTTGACGGGCGGGTAAAACCGGACTATGAAGAAGACCGTGCTTCCTCTTGTCGCCCTAACTGCGATGGCCGCTGTCGCTTTTGCTTTCGTGCCCCAGCAGTCGGCCAAGACTTCGGACTGTGGCACCAAGGCCGAGGCCCAGGAAAAGGACTGTTGTGGCGCACCGGCGAAAGCCAAGTTGATGGCCCAGCAAGCCGAGAAGGAGGAGTGTTGCAAGTCGACGGAGGCCAAGCCGATGGCCAAGGGCGACGAGGGTTGTTGCAACGCCAAGGGCGCTCCGGCCAAGTTCAAGGTTTGGGCAGGCGCGGGCTACAAGTACTTTGGTTGCGAGGAGTCGGCGGCGAAGGGTCGTTTGGAGGCTGTCAACAAGGGCGTGGTCCCGGTGGGCAAGGTCCAGGCGGTCGTCGGGAAAGTCTCGATCAGTTAGGTTCGAAGGCTCAGGGTTTCAGGGTCGGGCGGTTGCCCGGCCCTGCTTTGTTCGCGGCCCAGATTTGGACCGGTGAGGTTGATATACTCGCGGGCACAGGCGATGCCGAACTGTCACATTTACACTTCTGAGAGCGTGAGCGAGGGCCACCCGGACAAGCTGGCGGACCAGATTTCTGACGCGATCCTGGACGCGGTGCTGGATAAAGACAAGGAGGCCAGGGTCGCGATCGAGACGCTTGTCGCCCACGGGTTTGCGGTGGTCGCCGGTGAGCTGACGACGCACGAGGCCTACGTCGACGTGGCCAAACTCGTGCGAGAAACGATCAAGGACGTGGGCTATGTCAGCACAGAGCTCGGCTTTGACGGTGGCAGTTGCGGCGTTCTGGTGGCGCTCCACGACCAGAGCCGGGACATCAGCAAGGGCGTGGACAGCGGTGGCGCGGGCGACCAAGGGATGATGTTCGGCCTTGCTTGCCGGGAGACGCCGGAGCTGATGCCTTTGCCGATCTCTGTGGCGCACGCCTTGACGCGGCGTTCTGTGAAGGTGCGGCGGGAGCACCCTTCGCTCGGGTTGCGCCCGGACGCCAAGAGCCAGGTCTCGGTGGTTTACGAGGACGGTTGTCCGGACCGGATCGAGACGGTGGTTTTGAGCCAGCAGCACTCGGCTGAGATCGAGCACACGGTGAATGAGATCGTGATGGAGCACATCATCCAGCCCGTGCTGGAGGAGTACAAGCCGTACCTGAAAGGGGGTGTGAAGTTCCATATCAACCCGACGGGCAGGTTTGTGACTGGCGGCCCCGAGGGGGACACTGGTCTGACAGGCAGGAAGATCATTGTCGACACCTACGGCGGGATGTGTCCGCACGGGGGCGGGGCGTTCAGCGGCAAGGACCCGACGAAGGTCGACCGGAGCGCGGCCTATATGGCGCGGCACGTGGCCAAGTGCGTGGTCGAGGCGGGTCTGGCGGACAGGTGCCAGGTCGGTCTTGCCTATGCGATCGGTGTCGCTGAGCCTGTGAGCGTGAACGTGGAGACTTTTGGGACTGAGAAGGTTTCCGAAGAGGAGATCGCCAAGCGGGTGTGCGGCGAGTTCGACCTGACTCCGCAGGGGATCATCTCGCACCTGGATTTGAGGCGAGCGATCTACCGGGAGACGGCCAAGAACGGTCACTTTGGCAACAAGGCGTTTCCATGGGAAGACGTCGGTCCGGCGGCTAACTTGAAGTGAAACCATCTGGCCCTTTTCGGCGTTTGCGGACATGGCGGACCATGAAAAAGGGCTTCACGCTCATCGAGCTGCTGGTTGTTATCGCGATCATCGCGATTTTGGCGGCGGTGCTTTTCCCTGTGTTCGCGAGGGCGAAGGACGCGGCGAAGAAGACGGTCTGCACGAGCAACCTGCGGCAACTGGGGATGTCGTTCCACCTTTATCTGGGCGACTATGACGACAGGATGCCCGACCGGCGCGATCTGAAGCTGACGGCGGAAGGCGGTTACAGGCCGTGGACGACGTGGCCGCCGAGCGACCCACGGTCGGGTTGGCTGGTGCCCGTTCTTGAGCCGTACAAGGCAAGGGACCTGTTCCGGTGCCCGGCCACTCACGGGTTGTGGCCGCTTGAGCCAAGGGTGGTGCAGGACGGCGCGAACTACTGGATGTGGCGGTTTGACCAGGTTGTGGACCCTGTGCCGCGGGACAATTTTTGGGGCAAGACCCCTGAGGGGGCCCTGGCGGACCTGCAGGCTGAGAACAGCCCGTTCATCGGGTATCCGGAGGGGGTTTCTGACGTCGAGCTGGCGGTTGATCCGTACTTTCCGAGGACGATCCCTTCGATCCCGCAGGGGTTGCGGGGGAAGGCGGTCCATTTTGGCGGCCGGAACCGTTTGTTTTTGGACCTGCACGTGAAGTTCATGCGGGACGCGAGGACGAACTAGACCCGTTTGGGGTCTGTGCCAGGGTTTTCTGAGTCGATGTAGGCGGCCTCGACGAGGGCCATCGTTTTGATGGCGTCGTGGACGTTGGTGGGGGCTGGCGGGCCCCCGTTCGCCCAGGCCATGAGTGCAGCCATCGGTCCGCGGAAGGCGTGGGGGAACCATGTTCCTTCGAGTTCGACGGGGATCCAGCCGTCGCCGAGGTTGTACTCGAGCCAGTCCGGGCCACCGGTCGGGTAGTCCATGTTCAGGCCCATTTGGAACGCGACGGCGCCTTGGGTGCCTTCGACCATGACCTGGCTTTGCTGGTGGCGGGGGCCGTACTTATGTCCGTGGTAGGTGACGATCTGGGCCCGTCGGTACTCGCCGTAGGACATGAGGACCGCCGACCGGCTGGAATGGAGCCTTGCGCTGGCCGGGTGCTTGGTCGTCGTGGCTTTGACCGACCGTGGTTCGCCGAGGAGGGAGCGGACCAGGTCGAGGTAGTGGATGGAGTGGTAGACGATCTCCATCCGTGGCGCGGTGGCGAGGAAGTCCCAGAGTTCCCAGGGGGTGTGGACGTTGACCTTGACGTCCACTTCGAGGATGTCGCCGAGGGCGCCGGAGTGGACGAGCTGGCTGGCGGCGAGGGAGTAGGGGGCGGTGCGGAGCTGAAAGTTGACGGCGGCTTTGAGCCCCTTTTGTTCGCAAAGGGCGACGATCTGCCTGGCTTGTTCGAGGTTTTCGCCGAGGGGTTTTTGGATGAGGACGGCGGCGGAGTCTGGCAGCGCTTGGACGGTTTCCAGGACTTGTGAAGCGGGCACGGCGATATCGAAGACGGCCTGTTCCGGCGCGGACTCGACGAGGGCCTGGAGGGTTGGGGCGACGCTGGGGATTTTGAAGTCGTTAGCGAGAGACTCGGCGGTCTGGCGGTTTGTGTCGAAGACGGAGAGGACCTGCCATCCGCACATGTCGTAGGCTGGGAGGTGGGCGTTGCGGACGATCCCTCCCGCCCCGACCAGGCAGATCGGGCGGGGTTTGCTGGGGAGGACAGGGTGTTGGCGCAGGTTCAAGGCTTTGTGAGTTCGGTGTCATCGACGGACCCCCACGGCCTTCCGGGTGGCGGCTGGTGGAGTTCCAGGGTGATGTCGTCCGGATCCAGGAGGTAGACGGTGAACCCGCCTTTGTTCCTGCCGGCGACGATCTCGATGGGGGCGTCGGCCTTGAAGCGGACCCCCGCTTGTTGGAGCCGGGCAAAGTCGGCGTGGATATCGTTTGTGACGAAGGCGAGGTGGGGGGCTCCTGGCCGGTTGGTGGCGACGTCGGTCTTTTCGCCTCGGGGGTTGACGTACTCCACGAGCTCCAGGTGGTGGTAGCTGGGGCCGGCGAAGGCGCCTGGGATTCGGAGCATGGCGACTTTGAGGTGGGCGTCTGGAAAGGCGACGAGGCGGGACGTGTACTCGTTCTGCTGTTCTTGACTGTTCCAGACCTCCATACCGAGGAGGCCGCAGTAGAACTCGATGGACCGCTCGATATCGGAGACGGTGAAGCTGGTGTGCCAGATGCCAGTGAGTGCCATTTTTATCTCATGAGGAAGCCGCCGCAGACGCAGACGGTCTGTCCGGTGACGAAGGAAGATTTGTCGCTAAGGAGGAAAGAGACGAGGTCTGCGACCTCTTGGGGTGTGCCGATGCGGCGCAGGGGGGTGGCCTCGATGACTGGCCGGAGCGTCTCTTCTGGTTCGACACCCCGGATCGCGGCGCGTTGTTGGGCGATCTGGCTGGTGAGGGGGGTGTCGATGACGCCAGGTGCGACGGCATTGACCCTGACACCGTGGGGACCGTAGACGAGGGCGAGGGACCGGGTGAGGGAGACGAGGGCGGCCTTGGACGCGCCGTAGTCGATCTGTTCGAGTTTTGGAATAAAACCTGACACTGACGCCACGTTGACGATGGATCCGGACCGGCGTTCTTTCATCCGTTCGGCGCACTCTCTGGCGAGGAAGAAAGGTGCCTGGGAGTTTGTGGCGATCGTGCGCGCCCAGGATTCTGGGGTGACGCTGGTGGCGGGTTGGGTCGTGCAGACGCCAGCGGCATTGACGAGCATGGAGACCGGGCCAAGGTCGGACTCGACGGTTGCGACGAGGGGGGCGAGGGCGTCGGTGTCGGTGAGATCGACCTGGTAGCAGCGGGCGAACTCCTGGTTGGGACAGTGGGCGAGATCGCAGGCGGCGACGGCGGCCCCTTGCGCGGCCAGGTCCTTGGCGATGGCGAGGCCGATCCCTTGGGCGGCACCGGTGACGATGGCGACCCGGCCTTGGAGGTCAGGCAAGTACGAGCCTCCGGGCGGCTTCGGCGATCTTTTCAGGTGAGGGGAGGACGGCGTCCTCGAGGTTTTTGGCGAAGGGGACGGGAACGTCGAGCCCGGTGACCCTGGCGATGGGGGCGTCGAGGTCGTCGAAGCAGGCTTCTTGGACCTGGGCGGCGAGGTCGGCGCCGACCCCGCACCTGGCGTGGGACTCGTGGCAGACGAGGAGGCGGTGTGTCTTTTTGACGCTTTGGGCGACGGTTTCGAGATCGAGCGGGTTGAGGTAACGGAGGTCGATGACCTCAGCGGAGACGTCTGGGGCGAGGGCCTGGGCGGCTTCGAGGCACTGGATGTGGGTGTAGGAGTAGCTGGCGATGGTGAGGGACTCGCCTTGGCGGGTGACGACCGCCCTTTGGGGCCTTTGTGCCCCGTTTTTCATCTCTTCGGTGACGGGGTAGAGCTGTTTGTGCTCGATGAAGACGACGGGGTTCGGGTCTTGGATCGCTTCGCGCAGCATGTGGTAGGCGTCGGACGGGTTGCTGGGGGCGACGACTTTGAGTCCAGGAACATGGAGGAAGAGGGTCTCGAGCATTTGGGAGTGCTGGGCGGCGGCGCCCTTGTAGCCTCCGCCCTGGGTGCGGATGACGATCGGGACGGGGAGCCCTCCGCTCATGAAGGTGGTTTTGGCGACCTGGTTGAGGATCTGGTCCATGGCGACGAGGCTGAAGTCGACGAACATGAGTTCGACGACCGGTTTGCAGCCTGTCAGGGCGAGTCCGAGTGCCATTCCGATGAATCCGGACTCGGAGATGGGGGTGTCGATGACCCTTTGGTTTCCGAACCTTTCCAGGATCCCTTTGGTGACCTGGAACATGCCTCCGTGGTGGGCGATGTCCTCGCCGAGCATGACGACGGAGGGGTCTGCGCCCATCTCGTCGCAGACGGCGGCCTTGACGGCCTCGCTGAAGGAGAGGGTGCTCACGCGAAGACTCCTTGCAGGGCGGTCTCAGGTGACGGGATCGGCGCGGCGAGGGCGGTTTCGGCGGCCCGTTCCACGAGGGCCCTTGCTTCTTGCTCGATCTTGTCCAGTTCTTTGGCGGTTGCTGCCTTGGTCGCCAGAAGGTGCTTTCGGAACCTTGTCTTGGGTGACTTTTGCTCCCATTCCTCGACTTCTTCTCTGGTTCGGTAGGTCAGGCCGGGGTCGAGCTGGTAGTGGCCGCAGGTGCGGTAGGTGTGGGCCTCGATGAACGTGGGCCCCTTTCCGGCCCTGGCGCGGGAGGCGGCGTCGTACACGGCGTCGTAGACAGCGAGTGGGTCGTTGCCGTCGATCTGGACGGCGGCGATGTCGTAGGCGGACATCCGTTTGGCGAGGTTTGTCACGGCGGAACTGCGGTCGATCGGGGTCATTTCAGCGTAGAGGTTGTTCTCGCACAGGAACAGGATGGGGAGCTTCCAGAGTCCGGCCATGTTCATGACCTCGTGGCAGACCCCTTGGTTGAGGGCGCCGTCCCCGAAGACGGTCATGGCGACCTGTGAGGTGCCTTTGAGCCTGGCTCCCCAGGCTGCTCCGGCGGCGGTGGGGATTCCTCCGGCGACGATGCCGTTTGCGCCGAGGAGGCCGTTTTCGGGGTCGAAGAGGTGCATTTTTCCGCCTTGGCCCTTGCAGAGTCCGGTGGCGCGGCCGAGGATTTCGGCGAGCATGGCGGTGGGATCGACGCCTTTTGCGAGGGCGTATCCGTGGCCGCGGTAGGTCATGGTGAGGAAGTCGGTCTTTTCCAGGGCGAGGCAGGACCCTGCCGGAAGGGCCTCTTGTCCGGTCGCCAGGTGGAGGGACCCACGGAGGTTCCCCGCCTTTGACTGTTCGAGCAGGCAGTCTTCGAAGGCGGCCATCAGGACGATCTGGCGGTAGAGCCCTTGCAGCCCGGCCCTGGTGAGGGACTCGGACGGTTTTGGCTGGCTGGGCATGGGGGGAAGTTACCAGACGGTCCCATGCCGCGTCACAGCCGGGGCCCTGGTCCGTCTAAATGGTGTTAGGGGGCAATCAAGTTTGACCACGACGATCATCGCTTCGGTAGTGCTGGGCTCGGGCCAGGACATGTACACACGGTCGCTTTTGGCGGCAGGCACAGCCTTGCCAAAGATCTCTGCCAAGACTGTCCAGGGCAAGCAGTTCGACCTTGGGGCGGCGCTGCGGGGCAAGCGGGGCGGGGTGCTTTATTTTTGGCACCTTGGCAGCAAGGCGAGCACGGAGGCGGTGCCGCAGATCGCCCAGGTGCAGGCTTCGAACCGCGACGTGGCGGTGATCTTGGTGAACCACGGTGACGACCCGGCCCGGGTCAAGGAGTTTTTGGGCAACGGCAAGATCGAACTGCCGTGCATGATGAGCTCGCCGGAAGGGGACAACGTGGCGAAGGCGTTCGGGGTGACGGGTTTTCCGACGGTCTACACGTTCTCCACCGTCCCGAGCGTGGTTTCGGCGATGTACAAGCCGTCCGGGGAGCAGTTGGCTCAGGCAGTGTCCGCCCTTGGTCGTTAGGCTCCTGCCATAATCCGCACCACCCGTGCGCATCATCGACCGGCTCGGATTGGACGAGCCCTGCATCAGTTTTGAGTTCTTCCCGCCCAAGACCATCGGGGGGGAGAAGGCTTTGTTGCGGGCGATCCGCCAGATCAAGGAGCTCGACCCTGGGTTTGTCTCCGTGACGTCGGGGGCTGGTGGTTCGACGCGGTCGCGGACGGTGATGTGGACGAAGAAGATCCGGCAGTCGACCGGGTTGGAGCCGATGGCCCACTTGACGTGCCTGGGAGTCTCGCAAAGTGAGCTGGACGAGACGATCGAGGGTCTGAGCGAATCGAAGGTGGAGAACGTGCTTGCTTTGCGGGGGGACCCGCCCAAGGACGGGATCGTGGGGGAGAGCGTCTGCCGGTACGCGAGCGACCTTGTGGGGTTTGTGCGGGATCGGATGCCGGGCGCGTGCGTGGCGGCGGCCTGTTACCCTGAGAGCCATGTCGAGGCCCCATCGGTGCAGGCGGACCTGGACAACCTGAAGACCAAGGCCGACTCTGGGGTGGACTTTTTCATCACCCAGTTGTTCTTTGACAACAACAAGTACTTTGAGTTTGTCGGCAGGGCCAGGAGCAAGGGGATCACGCAGCCGATCATCCCTGGGATCATGCCAATCCAGAACGTGGCCCAGATCAAGCGGTTCATCGACATGTGCGGGGCGACGATCCCTGGTCACTTGTTGAAGCTTTTGGACCAGTACCAGGCTTACCCTGCGGCGGTTTTCCACATTGGTGTGGCCCACGCGATCGCCCAGAGCGCGGAGCTGTTGGCGGCGGGTGCACCGGGCGTCCACTTTTACACGCTGAACAAGTCTCCGGCGACGAGGCTGGTCGTCGAAGCGTTGCGGCAGGGCTAGGCTTGCACTAGCGGGTCGCGGCGGTATGGCGGACGGGGGTCCTGTGCCTGAGGTGTTGGAACAGGGTGGCAAGCTGCTTGGTCGCGGTCTCGTCGAAGAGTTCGAGGCTGGCGACGATGCCTGTCCTGTCCTCGTTGGCGACGAAGATCGGGTGGAACGGTGTTTTGTCGCTGGTGAGGAGGAAGCCGGTGGAGTCCTCGATGTTGACCTCGTGGATATCGTGGGTGCGCATGGCGCGTTCGACGAACGAGTCGGGGATGTTTGAGTAGACCCTCATGATGATCTCTCCGATCGGGCCGTTGAAGTGGTCCTCGACGAGCTCTGAGTCGTCGCGGACCCAGACGCCGGGGAGCGTGATCGACCAGCCGAGGCCGAGTTGGTAGGTGGCAGGGCCACGGAGGAAGCCGACTGTGGGGCTGGGGTCCGCCTTGGCGTTCGAGGCGATCTCTGACGACAGGCCGGGGGAGATGCCTGGGAGCCAGGTGGCGAGGTCGTGCCAGGCGTGCCAGGGGACACCGGGCTGTCCGCTGAGCTTGGCATCCATGAGCATGGAGTGGATGTCGCGGTAGAGGGTGAGTTCCGGATCGGTGGTGGAGACGCGCCAGGGCACCCTGTGCCACAGCAACTGGGTGGCCTCTCCGAGGCGTTTGTCCGGGCCGTTCCCGGCTGGCCACCAGGGCCAGAAGTCGGTGTGTTTCCACCCTGCGACGGCGGCTCCCCGGACCCAATCCAGGTCTCTGGGGCCGCAGGGGGTGACGAACTTGCCGGTGGCGACCTCGTAGTGGACGGACGAGTCGCCCGAGAGGGCGGCGGCGTTCTTATCGGGGTCGTCGATGACGCTTTGGGCCTGGGCTTCTAGCCATGCGGTGAAGACCCGTTCCAGCTGTCCGCGGTCGCGGGACTGCCAGTAGCCTGAGGTGTCACCCTGGCCGTGTTCGTGCCACTTGGTCTCGCACTCCGCGCAGGCTTTGTCGAGGAGGTCGATGACGTGCTGGTGGTAGCCGGGGCCGGAGTAGCTGGTGTCTGCCTCTGCGACGACAAAGTGGCCGTCGATGGTGAAGTGGACGCCCTCGTTCCCGGGGAAGAAGTTGAGCACGAGGCAGGGCCGGCCAGACTTGGTCGTTGTCTGCCACCACCGGGCATGTTCGCCAATATCCGCCGAGATCTTGGCGAAGAGTTCTTCGGGCCCAACCCTCCCTAGAAATCCCTTTCGGGGCAGGTTTGCCTTGAGGCTGAGGCCAATAGGCATATCCTTCCCACTAGATTACACGTTTTTAAGAGAGTTAGTTGCGCCGTTCTTGGACTTTGCGACCATCGCGTAGGCGTTGTGGGTGTGGATGGATTCTTCGTTTTCCACCTCGATTTTGTAGGAGCAGACCCTTGGGTCGGCATCGAACCTGAGTGCGACCTCGCGGACGAGGTCTTCGACGAACCTGGGGTTGTCGTAGGCGTGCTCTGTGACCCACTTTTCGTCCGGTCTTTTGAGGACCGGGAAGAGGGGGCACGAGGCGGAGTCCTCGATCATCTCGATGAGTTCTTCGAGCCAGACGAAATCGTTGCCGGTGACTTTGGCGGTGACCCATCCGCGCTGGTTGTGGGCCCCGTACTCGCTGATCTCTTTGCTGCAGGGGCAGAGGGTGGCGACGGGGACTTTGACGTACCAAACGACGCTGAACTCTCCGTCTTTTTGGGCATCGAAGCCGCAGGTGTACTCCATCATTCCCGACTTACCGGTGACGGGGGCGGTTTTGGACATGAAGAACGGGAAACGGACCTCGATGTGGGCGCTTTCTGCGTTGAGCTTTTGTCGGAGCTGTTCGAGGAGGTCTGGGAGGGCGTTGACGGAGATCTCCCTTCCGTGCTCTCCGAGGATCTCCAGGAACCGGGACATGTGCGTGCCTTTGAAGTCGCTGGGCAGGTCGACGGTGAGGGTGAAGTCGCCGATCGTGTGCTGCCGCTGGTTCGCCCTGTCCATGACCGCGATGGGGTATTTGACGGCTTTGACGCCGACCTTGTCGATAGGGATGTTGCGGTCGTCGACGGTTTTTTGAATGTCTGGCAGGTGTCCCGAATGATCCATGTGCAGTTTCGGCCTTGGTGGCCAGAGGTTTTATACGTCAGGTTGTGCGTGGCCGCTCCCTAGTGGGGGAGGCGTCCGACGAACGAAGCCTCTAGAACCTCGGCAGTATGCATCACAGTCGGCCTGTTGCCCCGTTCTTTTGCCGCTTGCGAGAGCCAGGTGTGGCAGCCGGGGTTTCCTTGCACCACGATGTCGCAGCCTGTCGCGCGGACGTTGTCCCACTTGCGGTCGAGGAGCCTTCGGGCCATTTGGGGCTGGAAGACGTTGTACGTTCCTGCGCTTCCGCAGCACATGTCGGCCTCTGGCAGGGGGACGAGCCTCAACCCGGGGACGGAGGAGAGGAGGGCCAGGGGCTGGTCGCGGACGCCTTGGCCGTGGGCGAGGTGGCAGGCATGGTGGTAGGTCGCAGTGACTTTGTAGAGCCCTTTGGAGGCTGCCAGGAGCGCTTCCAGACCGTTTTGCAGGAGGAACTCGGTGAGGTCGAACGTGCGTGGGGGGAGGTGGTCGGCGTTTGCCCCGATGACGTGTCCGTAGGACTTGACGGTGCTCCCGCAGCCGGCCGAGTTGATGACGAGGGGGAGGTTTGGCGGCAGGGCCTTTCCGAGCTTGGTGGCGAGGGAGTCGGCCTTGTGCAGGTGGCCGTTGTGGGCGTGGAGGGCACCGCAGCAGACCTGGCCGGTTTCGACCGTTTCGAACCCGACGCGGCGCAGGAGGCGCCGGGTTGCCTCGTGGACGTTTGGAAAGAGCGTTCCCATGAGGCACCCGGTGAGGAGGGCGACCTTTCCTTTGACCCGTGGGAGTCCAGCGGCTTCGAACGGGGGCCATTCGTAGCTTTCGTCGGGGGTCGGGAGGGAGGCCTCGGGTTCTTGTCGGCTGACGCGGTGGCTGACGAAGGCGGGCACCTTTCCGCCGGGGACTAGGGCGCCGAGCCCGATCTGGAGACTTGCGAGGGGCGGGTAGGAGAGGGAATCGAGGACCCGTTTTCTGGCTGGGAGGTTGAGGGCCTGGGTGGAGTTGGCCCGGGCGAGTTCGAGAATCTCGCTGTAGCGCACGCCGCTGGGGCAGGCGGTCTGGCAGGCGAGGCAGCCGAGGCAGGAATCAATGGCCTGGGCGTGTTCTTGTGGCCAGTCGCCCTCGTTGGTGCGGGCGAGGTAGATGCGTCCGCGCGGGGACTGGCTCTCGTCGCCGGTGAGGAGGAAGGTCGGGCAGGATTCGAGGCAGAACCCGCACCGGATGCACTGGCTCGTCAGGTCTTGGAGGTCTGCCACGGCAGGATTGTGACCGATAGGCCGGGTTTGAAGAGATTTGGGCCAACGGCCATACTTACAGGTATGAGGTCGGTTTCGGGCAAGCAGGACGCGGCTGGAAAGAAGGTCGGCATCGTGGTCAGTCGGTGGAACGAGCTGGTCACGAAGGCCCTGTTGGAGGGGGCGCTGGACACTCTGGGTGCATGCGGAAACCCTGAGGTGACGGTCGTGCATGTGCCGGGAACGTGGGAGATCCCTGTCGTGGCCAGGGCGTTGCTTGGCAAGGTGGACGGCGTCGTTGCTTTGGGGTGCATCATGCAGGGTGCGACTTCCCATGCCGGCTTGCTCGCAGGGGACGTGAGCGGTGCGCTCATGCAGATCCAGCTCGAGACGGGCAAGCCGGTGGCGTGGGGGATTTTGACTCCTGAGAACCAGGAGCAGGCACTGGAACGGGCCGGGCTCAAGCTTGGCAACAAAGGCCGCGAGGCGGCTTCTGCGCTTGTCGAGGCGCTTTCCGTGCTCGGTCAGGTCTAGCGCCTGTCTTTGAGGTGGTTTTTTGCGTGCTTGAGGACGTGGTTGAAGTCTTCCACCGTGTCGATGTCGGCCATCGCGTGGGGGTCGCAGTTCGGGACGATGACTGCGGTCGATCCGAACGCTTTGGAGAGTCGGCGCTCTGCCCCTGGGAGGTCGATCTGGTGGAGGAAGTACTGCAGCAGCGGCCAGACACCGAGCCTAAGGAGCATTTTGAGCTGGCTTTTTCGGCTTTGTGAGAGGACTTTGACGAGCTCGACGGCGCGGTCGAACCCGGAGCGTCCGACGGCGAAGTAGGCACCAGACATAAAGTCGCCTTCTTTGAGCTTGATGTGGGGCGAGACGAAGCCTGGGAACGCTTGGAGGAACGTCTTGTACGGGCAGAGCCCAGCGGCCAGCCACTGGTCTGAGGCTTGGTCGATGCGGGCTTCGACTTGCTGGACGAAGTGGGTGATGCCTTGGGGCGTGAGCATCGGGGTGTCGGCGGGGAGGAAGAGGAACTTGTTCGTGTTGGGGAACTTGGCGACACCAGCCGAGACGTTTTCGATCTGGCCCGACTGTTCGGGCACCCAGTGGTCTGGGCCGACTTTTTCGCGGACATCC
>CAZGER010000007.1:0-14527 GCA_964524565.1 uncultured Chthonomonas sp.
TGAGACCATTGCGTCCATCATCACCTTTTCTTGGGTGGGGGCGGGTCGGAGGGCGAGAGTAAGGACTGTTGCCAACGCTGCAATGCCGAGGAGGACGGCGGCCGCGAGCCACTTTGGTCGGGGTCGGCGCGGCTTGGCTGTCGATTCACTCGTATGCTTCATGGCACTTGTCGTATTCGGCGGCGTTGGCGGAAGTTCGTCTTTTCACGGTAAGCATGCCTCACTTTGGGCGTAAACCCAGCAGGTTCGGCGGGCTTTTTCAGCACAAGTTGGTTTGTGACGCTTGCTGTGGCTGGGACAGCCGAGTTTATCCACAACGCGGTGAGCATTTCTATCCGGGGCAGGTGAGGGCGAAAGGAACAGAGGGGCTGGGAAAACTGGTACCTTTTGTTTATGCTGACAGCGATTTTGTTGGGTTCTGTCGTGGCGGACGGGGTGACGTCCACCTTTGTTGCCTCTGGTATCACGGCGAAGACGGGCGGTTATTCCCCGATCCGGGCTGAGATCGGGGCTGTTCCTGGGGGCGTGAAGCTTCCGGCGGGGCTGACGAGCCCGCGTTACGGGAAGTTCCCTGTCGGGCCATTGAGCTTTGGGTTCGTTATGGACGGCGAGGCGGTGCTTCTTGTCGACTCGAACGGGGACAACGACTTTACCAACGACGCCAAGCCTGTCTGGGCGCCGAAGACGCAGGGGACGTCGACGATGTACAACGGTTCGGCGGACCTGAACCTGGACTCTGGCAAGACTGGGCGGATCAACTTTTACCGGTTCGACCCGAACGATTCTGCGCGGGCCGCGCAGAAGAACTTCATGCTGTTCTACTACGACTTTGGCCACGAGCTGAAGATCACGATCGGCGATTTGAAGGGGAGCGCGTTCGTTCCTGGGTGGCCGAAGGACGGGCAGCGGATCGGACTTGACCGGAACGGTGACGGGAAGCTGAGCTACAACTACGAGATGATCACGATCGGGAAGCCGTTCAACTTCTCGGGGACCACCTACGTGCTTGGCATGGTGGACAAGAACGTGGTGCTGACGAAGTCTGCCGAGGCGGTCGCCCAGCTTGGGATGCCGCCGGACCTGAGGGTCGGGCAGAAGGCGCTTCCGTTTTCGCAGACCGCGATGGACGGGAAGACCCTGAACTTTCCTGAGGACTACAAGGGGAAGGTCGTGATGCTGGACTTTTGGGCGACGTGGTGCGGGCCGTGCATCGCTGAGCTACCGAACGTGAAGGCGGCCTACGCGAAGTGGCACGACAAGGGCTTTGAGATCGTTGGGATCAGCTTTGACCAGGAGAACAAGTCTGACCATGTGAAGGACTTTACGAGCAAGAACGGGATGCCCTGGCGGCACCTTTACGAGGGCAAGTACTGGGAGACGACGATCGGGAAGATGTACGACGTGAGCGGGATCCCGTTCGTCCTTTTGGTGGACGGCGACACGGGCGAGATCCTGGGCGATTCGAGGAACCTCCGGGGGCCTGGGATCGTGGACTTTGTCGGTTCGAAGCTGGCTACGAAGGGTCTTCGGTAGGCCCTGGACGGAACGAGCCCCTGGACTGGTCCGGGGGCTCGTTTTTTTGCGGCGGGCGAGGGCTATTTGTACTGCGAGGGAGTCATCGAGAAGACTTCGACCTCGTCGGACGAGTTGGTGAGGACAAGGTATTTGCCGTCGCCGGTGAAGGCGATCGGGGAGCCCACGTAAGACCGGTTGGGGATCTTTGTGAGCCTTTGGCCGGACTTTGCGTCCCAGGCGATGGCGGTGCCATCGGCCGAGGCGGTGACGAGGAACCTGCCGTTGGGGGCGAAGTCGCAGGAGGTGACGTAGTCGGTGTGACCTTTGAGGGCGAAGACCCTGGCGAGCTTGCCGAGGGTGATGACGGTGACGGTGCCGCCCGTGCCGCCGGTGGCGCCGAGGGTCGCGGCGCGGTTCATGGCGAAAGAGTTCGCGCCCTGTCCTCCGGGGAGGCTGACCTTGGCGACGGCCTTGAGGGTTTTGGGGGCGAGGACTCGGAGCCCTTCTTTTTGGGTGCCGGCGTAGACGGAGCCGGACTTGGACATGAAGCCTCCGTAGAAGTTGGCCGGCTCGCCGACCACCTTGGCGACGGGGTTGCCTCCGGAGAGGTTCCAGACGCAGATGGCGTCGTCTTTACCGACGGTGACGATCTGCTTGCCGGTGGGGGAGAAGGTGATGCTTTGGATGCCTCGGGTGTGGCCTTTTTCTCTGGGGAACTCGCGGATTTTCTTGCCGGTCGAGGCGTCCCAGAGGAAGATCTTGGCTTGTTCGTCGCCGGTGGCGGCGTACTTGCCGTCTGGTGAGAGGGCGACCCCGTAGCAGGGCTGGACGTGTCCGGTGAGGTTGACAGTGGGGACGAGTCCGGCGGCGTCCATGATGCGGCACTGCCCGGTTTCGAGCCCGACGATGTACTTGCGTCCGGTGTAGGAGCCTGCGGCGGAGGTGGCCCGGAGACCCAGGTGGGTCTTGATCCTTGTGACCGTGACCGCGGGCGGGGCGGTGGCGACTGTGAGGGCGAGTGCGGTGACCGTCGTGATCATTGTTCGGTTCCTTCCTTTTTTGGAGACGACTGGGATTCCTGGAGGTTTTACGGGGTCAGCCGACAGTGGGGATTTTGAAGTCGTCGGGCTTGTGTTTTCCGCCGAATGCCCAGATGCCTGTCCAGAAGGTATGGTGCTCGACGCCTTTTTTGTCGGCGTGGGTGCCTTTGAAGGTGACGGGGAGGTTGCGCTTGGTATCGATGACGATCTCGAGCTCTGACTTTGGCCCGGCGGTCGACTTGGCGATGATCCGGAAGAAGGTGCGGTTTTCTTGCCCTGCCATGCCTTTGAGTTTAGGGTCGGGTGTGGTCTCTTGTTTTTCGGTGGTGACCTTGTAGCCGTTTTTGGGGTCGTAGAGGGCCCTGACGAGCGGTCCCCAGACCTTGGTGCCGTCTTGGAAGTAGCGGAACCCATCGACGGGCATGCGCATGATGAAGGTGCCGATCGCTTGTTTATCGAAGGTGGCGTTTTGGGTCTTGCCGAACGTGGGGAGCATTTTGACCTTGCCGTCTTCCCAGAGTCCGCGCTTTGTGCCGTTGCCGACGAGCTTGTTCATGAGCCCCTTGGTCTCGGGGAGGCCGTATTCGAAGGAGAAGGTTTTTTCGTCCTTGATCTTGATCTGGGGTTTTGAGACGATCTCTCCGTTGTCATCGAGCATGTTGAGTCGGCAGTCGACCCAGGTGGGTTCGATGTTGGCGAGGGCGGTGTCCACCAGGTCGCCGGGGTTGGCGGCGGGCGTGAGATCCTCGACCTCTTCGTAGCCTTGGGAGCCTGGTTCGTGGACGACGTACTTGGACTCGTCGAACTGGTAGTCGTTGAGGAAGTCTTTGACGGCGTCTGCGCCGTCGGGGTTTGTCTCCTTGGTGTTGACGCGGGCGGCCGGGGAGGGCTTTTCCTCATCGACCTTGATCTTGCCTGAGGGTGCGCAGGCGGTGACGCCGATCGCGGCGATGGCGAGCACGATCCAGGTTCTCATCTTTTGGAGGGACGTTTTGGGGGTCATGTTTTGGTCGTGGAAACCGGGTCGATGGACTTCCAGTGCCCGAGCGTGAGGCTTGGGAAGCAGGAGTCTTTTGTGCGGCACTCTTGGAGGAAGGCGGTGTCTGCCTTGTTCAACGATTCTGGGTGGCCGGGTGGTTCCAGCATGTCGGCGAGGCGGTCGAAGCGTTCGATGTGGTCTTGGAAGCGGGCTTCAGCGTAGTCTTTGGCGGACTGGGTGGAGATGAGGAACTGCCAGTCGCTGGCTTGGGCGAGGAGGAGTTCCCTGGCGGCTTGGACGGCGATCTCGTTAGCCTGGGTGGTGAGGTCTTGGGCGGCGATGTGGGCGAGCCGGCGCTCTCTGGGGTAGAGGAGTTCCCATGTCCAGTGGTTTTCTTCGTTGAGCCAGACGGAGTGGTAGCCGCCTTCTCCCCAGCTGCCTTCTGGGAGGTGGATCCCTGGGGGGTCTGGGTCGGCGTCGATGACGTCGGAGCCGCTGGCGGAGAGGATGTCTGGGTCGGCGGCCATCGCTGTGCCGAGTTCGTAGAGGAACTCCGGGCCTTCCCACCACCAGTGTCCGAAGAGTTCGGTGTCGTACATGGCGACGAGGGTGCCTTGGTGTCCGGTGCGGTCGGCGTGGGCCTGGAGGGTGGACTTGACGAGGCTGACGAAGTCTTTGGCGTGGGCTGAGGTGAGGTCGAGCGCCTGCCAGGGGTCGTAGGGTTGTTTTTGTCCGAGGTCGGCCTTCTCGCGGCTGATCCTCCAGTACCGGAGCCTGCCGGGGTAGAGCTGCTTGTGGAACTCGAGGTAGTGCTCGTTGCCGGGGTATCCGACGTCCCCGGACCAGACCTTGACGGTTGATTCCGGGTCTCTGGCGAAGACCTTGACGCCGGTGGGGAGCTGGTAGTGCTCGTATTCTGAGCGTTCGTGCTCTGGCTTGATGAAGAGGTGTTTGGAGCGCTCGAAGAGTTCGGCGAGCTGGGGGAACTGTTGCCAGTAGGTGCCGAGGGGTTCTCCTCCCCTGACCATGTGGGAATCGACGAAGAAGAACTCGAGTCCTTGATCGGCGAGGAACTGGTCGGTTGACCTTCTGGGGAAGGGTGCGGAGTCGCCGGCGGGCGCCTTCCATTCGTAGGCGGGCCTGTAGGCGCACTCTGGGAGCCAGATTCCGCGGGGTTTTTTGCCGAACCTGGCGGTGTGGGTCTCGACGGCGAGGGAGACTTGGGCGGCGACGGACTCTTCGGTGCTGAGGAGTGGGAGGTAGCCGTGGGTCGCGCCGCAGGTGACGAGTTCGATGAGTCCGTCTTCTTGGAAGGCGGCGAACGCCCCGCAGATGTCTTTGTGCCACTGGTGTTTGAACTGGACCAGGGCCCTGGTGTAGACGCGCTGCCACATTGCTGCTAGCCCGGTCATCCAGAGGTCTTCGTTTTTTGTGAACTCTTCTTGGTCGAGGATGGCTGCCTCGATTTTTTCTTGGCAGTAGTCTTGGAAGCCTTGTTTGAAGGTGTCGTCGTCGAGCTGTTCGGCTAGGATCGGCGAGACGTTGACGGTCCATCGGGGTTTGACGCCGTTGTTCCTCATCCTATCGAGGGCATCGAGGATGGGGAGGTAGCACTCGGCGGCGGACTCGTGGATCCAGTCTGTTCCGTGTGGGGACTTGCCGTGGCTTAGCACATAGGGCATGTGCGAGTGGAGCACCAGCATGAATCTCCCGACCGGCATGGTGAGAGTATGGCTTTGTGAGAGGGGCGTCCCGATGCTGGCGGTGGGTTTTGGCGGTTTGTGGGCTTTATGGGACTAAAATCAGCCATGCCATTGGTTGGAAATGTCGGCCGGAAGCGGTTTCGGGCGCGTTTTGCGATGGCTGTGCTGTACGTTCTGCTGTGCCTTGGGGCGGTGACGACGCTTTATCCGTTCTTGACGATGGCCTCGACGGGTTTCAAGGGTCCGACGGACCAGAACGACAACAAGATCGTGCCTGTTTTTTGGTCGGACGACGGCGAACTGCTGACGAAGTACAGGGACGACAAATACGCTGGTGACGAATCGTGGAAGCAGGGTTCGATGTTGGGTGAGGGGGCACCGGCAGAGGACGTGGCGGCTTACGAGCAGCTTCTTTCGGGTTTGGGCGAGGGGGAGTGGCTTGCGGGGTTCAAGACTCCTCCGACGAGTGTGACGAGCCGGTTGAACCTGGCTTACCAGGACTGGCTTTTGGCGAAGTACGGTTCTGTCTCGGCGGTGAACGAGGCTTATTCTGAGATCAACGGTTCGATCCGGGTGTACTCGCCTCCGCCTGAGCGATTGGACCAGGTGGGGTGGAAGCCGAAGGGCGACCAGAAATGGGTCGACTGGCTGGCTTTCAAGAAGACCCTGCCGGTGGAGTTCAGGATCCCTGTCCGGGGGCAGAGGCTGTGGCAGGAGTGGTTGCGGACGAGGTTCCAGAACCAGATCGGGGACGTTCCTGAGGGTGTCCGTGGTGGGGCGGCGGCGTTCGAGAAGGTTGGGTATCCGGGTAGCGGGGAGCTTTGGTCGGAGTTTTTGTCGGGCGGGCTTCCGGCGGGGATGGACGAGGGTTCTTTGGTGGAGTCGCGTTGGGTGGCGGCGGGGCGTTCTCTGCCCTTGCCGGTGGCGGCGGCGGAGTCGTTGCACGTTTCGAGGAACGCGGGTGAGATCCGGCGGGAGTTTTCGGGCAGGAACTACGGGTACGTGCTGGACAATGTCCTGTTCGGCGGCAGGGCGCTTTTGAACACGGCGGTTTTTTGTCTGCTGGCGATTTTGGTTCAGCTGACTGTGAACCCTTTGGCGGCTTACGCCTTGAGCCGGTTTCCGATGCGGGCGACGGGGAAGATCCTGTTGTTCTTGTTGGCGACGATGGCTTTTCCGGCCGAGGTTGCGATGATCCCTTCGTTTTTGTTGTTGAAGGACCTGCACCTTTTGAACACTTTTGCAGCTTTGGTTCTGCCGACGGCGGCGAGCGGTTACATGATCTTTCTGCTCAAGGGGTTTTTCGACTCGTTGCCGCAGGAGGTTTTTGAGTCTGGGCAGATCGACGGTGCGCCGGAGTGGGTGATGATGCTCCGGCTGGCGTTTCCGCTTTCGCGCCCTGTGCTGGGGTACTTGTCGCTGTTGGCGTTCATGGGTGCTTACGGGGCGTTCATTTACGCGTTTTTGGTGGCGCAGAACAGGGAGATGTGGACATTGATGGTGTACGTTTACCAGTTGCAGCTATCGGCTCCCAAGAGCGTGATGATGGCGGCAGTGACGGTTGCTGCGCTGCCTTCGTTGCTGGTGTTCTTGGCGGCGCAGAAGGTGATTATGAAGGGCATCGTGCTTCCGGGTGAGAGATGACGCGGCGCGACCTGATGCTTGCGGCAGCGGCGGGTGTGGCGGGTGTTCCGGGCCTGGGGGCGGCTGACCTTTTGGTGGAACCTGAGGCCGTTTGGCCGGAACCTTTGAAGCCGGGGGACAAGGTGGGTCTGGTGACCCCGGCCGGGTGCGGGCCGGAGGGCGACGAGGAGAACAAGAAGGCGGCAGAGACTGTTCGGGGGTGGGGTTTTGAGCCTGTCTTTGGCCCGGGGGTCGGGAAGCGGTTCGCTTATTTGGGGGGTGACGACAAGAGCCGTGGCGACGACATCAACTGGGCGTTCGGGAACAAGGAGCTCAGGGGTGTGTTCCCGATCCGTGGCGGATACGGGTGCACTCGGATGCTTGGGCGGATCGATTTTGACCTGGTGCGGTCCAACCCCAAGGTTGTTTTGGGTTACAGCGACATCACTGCGCTCTGCACGGCCCTGTGGCAGGAGACGGGGCTGGTGACGTTCCACGGGCCGTTGCCGGTTTCGAGCCCGACCGACTATTCGGACAAGTGGCGTCGTTTGGCGACGGAAGGGCGGGTGGGTTGGAAGTTTGAGGCGCCCGGTCTGTTTGACGACGCGTTCCGGCACAGGACGGTTGTCGGGGGGCTTTGTTCGGGCCGATTGGTGGGTGGGAACCTGACGGTTTTGGCGGCGATGTGCGGGACGAGGTTCCAGTTACGGGGTTCTGGGAAGGTGGTTTTTTTGGAGGACGTGAACGAGGCTCCTTACAGGATCGACCGGATGCTCACCCAAATGGTGGATTCGGGTTGTTTTTCGGGTGCCGTTGGTGTGTTGTTGGGGCAGTTCACGAAGTGCGACCTTCCTGAGCCTGGGGGTTGGCGCGTTTCGGACGTTGCCCAGGACATTTTTGGTCGTTTGGGAGTGCCTTGTTTGGCGGGTTGTGCCTTTGGTCACGTCGCGGACAAGTGGACGTTGCCTGTCGGTGGGGTTTGCGAGTTGGACTCGACGGAGGGTGTCGTGCGAGTTGTTCATTAGGGGTCTGTGAGGAGTGGACAGCCTTTAACGCTCCCGTTTTCGAAGAGCGCGATGTGCTTAGGCCAACTATATCCATCGACGATAGCCAAAGGATCCGACCAGAGTATCCCCGTGCCAAACACGTCTCCCTCGCGCGTGACCATCGGCCAGCCGTGGTCGGAGTTTGTGAAGTATGCGGTTGGAAGTGCGCGGTAGTAGTAGCTCGTGTGCTCGTGGTTGATGAAGCCTCCCATTTTTCGTTGGCGGGCGATGGGATCGGCTGTGAAAAAGAAGACCTCCCTGCTCCCGGTGTAGGTAACAAGGGAATCGATGAGGCGTTTGGGGCTTGGTGAGTCGGTGGGGAGGGTGCGGACGGTGACTTCCGGGTCGTATCTGAGGAGATATCCTTCAGAGTTGCGGTTGTGGGGGTAGTAGCCGTCGGTGTCGGCTATGTAGAGCATCGTGCCGGCATAGATTTGGCGGAGGTTGTTGGTGCTGGCTGCGAAGTGGCCTTCCCACTTCGCCCTAGAGAGAAGCGGGAATATGACAGCGAGCAGGATTGTGACGATGGTGACCGACACGAGGAGTTCGATGAGTGTGAAGGCTTTTGTCGACACTCGCACTTCTAGCGTGTTCCCGTTCCTAGTCGCAGCTATCATGGTCCGAATAAAGATCCAAGTCTTCTCTTAGGTTTGTACACCCTGGCCCATCATAAAAGCGGGTCAAGCACGGGTGGGAGTCAAGCATTGCGCATGATCCCCAGACGCTGAATGAGCAGGCGTGGAAGCCGTTGTTTTGGGTGAATCTCCACTGGGTACCGTTAGGCAGGCACTCTGCAGCGTTTGGGCATGAGGGGGTGGTTGTGCCACAGGTGCTAAAGGGACCGCCGCCGTTGATTTGGGCGAGCTCGGTGTCTGAGAGGGTTTGGGGCTGGGCTTCGGCGTCTGTGGGGCCGAGGGCGACGAGGACGGCCGCAGTAGCGCACAGGGCGGAGATGCCGGCGCATAGTTTAGCGTTTGTCTTCATTTTTTGTTGTCCGTTGCTTGGGGGCCTAGGAAGGCCCCGAAGGGTTTCAGGTTTCTTGTTTCGTACTCAAATCTTGCTTCCCAACCTGGGCGGGTTTCAGAGAAAGACCGGATTTTTGGTTCTTCGCTGCCAGTTGTCGAGACGGCGCGAATGGCGGGAACCTTGGTGGTTTCTGTGAGGCGAGCGTACTCGGCGTCTTTTTGGATGGCGAGGAGCGATGCTGGGTCCGGGTTTGCGAGCCAGTTTTGGACTTCGTTGGCATCGAACCCAGCCTTGACGCCTGAAGCGATGAGGGCTTTGTCGTCGGCTGAATCCGCGAGGTAGAAGAGTTTGACCATCTCCATGCCTTTGTTGAAGTTCTGGCTGAGGGCAGATTCGAGGGCGGCACAATAGAGGATGGCGGCATCGCCGTGTTTGGTGAGGGGCTTCCAGCGGTAGATGTAAGGAATGTCGGTGGGCTGGGCGTAGAACTCCTTCGCTGCTGACCGGCAAGCGGGGCAGAGGGGATCGGTGAAGATTGCGTAAGCGGCGAAGCCGCCTTTCATGCTCATTGGTTCGTGTTCCCGGAAGACGAACTCGGGCCTCGGTTTGAGGGCGTAACGGACGTTGTCTGACGTTTCTCCAACGAGGGCATAGATGGCGAGGGCCCCGAAGAGTGCTGGGATGACGGACCAGAACCGGGTGAGAAACACGGACAGGGCGGTGGCGAGCCAGGTGAGTTGGAGTGCGAAGCACAGTCCGCAGAGCCCCTTTTCTGCGAGCATGGCGCCAAAGGCCACGCATGCACAGACTCCTTGAACTATCGAGACGGCCTTGTGGGAGGTTGTGGCCTTTGCGAAGAGGAAGTAGAGGCTGACGCCGGACAGAGCGACGGCACCGAGTTCGAAGACAGGCGAATACCATGCCGAGGTCATTTCTTGGCATGTCCAGGCGCAGGAGGTGGGCATGAGGTTGACGCGCCTGCCGACGATGAGGAGTGCGAGGATCGCGGACAGACCCGCAAGGGCGACGTGAAGGACATTTAACCTTTCCGTAGTTGCGCCACCTTTTATTCTGAGTGTCTTAGTTGCCACAGTAGACCTCGCCTAGAGTGACCTGGGTGCCTTGGACGGTGCCGACGATCTTGATCGGCCCGGGGGCTTTCGTGCCACAGGTCATTATTACCGTTTTGCCTTGCACCTCAACTTTGAGAGTGTTGTCGGTGCTGTGAACGTTCACAACGCGGAGTTTGGAGACGATGTCTGCGCTCATCTTCTGATCCGGAGCGCAATACAGTACTCGCGGATAGAGTCTCGGGTCATCAGGGTATTTAGCCCGAATGGCTTTGATGGCGAACTCATGCGTTTTTTGACCGGGAGTATGGACGAGCACTTTCCGAATCCATGACTCTTCTTCTGCTGAGTCCGACCTGAAGGTAACAGACCTACCCTCAATATTGACCCTTAATCCATCTTCGGACACCTTGTCAACGGACAAGGTTGCACCAGGCAGAAGGCCCGTGACACCGAGTTTCCCTACCCCGTTGACCAAATGAACTTCTGTCGCGGAGGCAGCAGGTTCAGACAGGACACTGAACACGTACGTTTTGGAGATGTGGTCTTTCCGGCTCCCGGCGACCAAATCCAGTTCGATCACCGCCATGTGCTCACCGGGGATCTTCGGGACGTAGATTTCGATCATCGCGCTTACGGACCCGCCTGCAGGAATCAACGAACTTGTGAGGCCAACAACCCGGACTCCACAGAGCTTTTCGAGTCCGACGATCCTGCACGTCACCGACTTGGAATGGTTTTCAGGGGGACTGGGACGGACGTTGTTTGGCGGGTTGTTCGCTAGTGGTCGGTTTTCGGGACTCGGGGGTCTGCGCTTGAGTCGAGCGCAGACGACCTAGGCGTTGGGGGCAGGGTGCCCCGTTTGCTTACTATTCAGTCCCGCCGCTGTTGCCGAGGCGTTTTTCGAGGGCTTCGAGTTCTGCATCGACGGAGTCGGTGGTTGTTGTGGCGACGTCTTGGATGGCCGGGGTGGTGAGCCCGAGCTTTTCTTCGAGCTTGTGGAGCTCTTCTTCTGCGGCCATGTCCATCGTTTGGTCTTCCATGGCCATCATCTTGCCTTGGACCGAGGAGGCGAGCATTTCGTTGCGTGCTTGTGCTTCGGCCTGTTTGTCCTTGATTTTGTCGCGTGCGGCGGCGAAGGAGCCTTCGTACTCGTTTTCGAAGGTGAGTCCTTCGAGGGCTTTGGCGATGGAGGACTGGATCTGTGCCTGTTTCCACTGGGCCTTCATTGCGAGGGCCTCTGCGGTTTTGCGCTTGACCTCTTCTTCTTGCCGTTTGATGGCGACCTTGACGCTCTCGACTGTCTCGACGGCTTGAGCGTGGGTGGTTTTTAGGGTCTCGATGGTTGCGTCGTTGGTGGCTTTTTCTCTGAGGAACTGTTTAGCGAGCTCCCGGTTGCCCTGTCTGAGTGCAGTGGTGGCCTGGGCTTCGAGCTGTGCCGACTTTTTGAGCGCCTCGTCGAGCATTTGCTGGAGGCGGTTGCGCTGGGTGATTGCTTGGACGGCCTTTTCTCGGTTTGCGACGAGGGCCCCTGTCATGTCCCTTCTTGCCTGGTCGAGCATGATCTCGGGGTCTTCGAGGTTGTCCATCGTGCGGTTGAAGAGCGCACGGAGCCAGGCAAAAAATCGCTTCATGTGGGGTGTTCCTCGGTGGTGAGGCAAAAAAGTCCTCACAAGTATACACAGGGAAGGTTGGGGAGGTTTTGGGTGGTTGCCATTGAACCTATCCAGGTCCCGTCTCGGTACAGTTGGACATATGGGATTCGAGCAAGAATCGTGCGCCAAGTGCGGTCGGACGCTGCGCTTTGGGGGGTCGGTGGCGGTTTCCGAGATGCGTCCTGGCACCCGGGAGTTTGCGGGTCTTGCCGGGTCTGTGGGATCGGTGTGCCTTTCTTGTTACGGGGAGGCCCGGATCGCCGAGATGAGGGCCGCGTGCGCGCAGAACCAGGTCGATCTGGAGGTTTTGGAGCAGGAGGTTGTCAAGCGGATCGAGGAGCGTGAGGCGCGGTCGCAGGCGGAGCCGGGGCCGTTGACCGTGGGGCAGAAGGCGGCTGACTCGATCGCGAGGTTCGGGGGCAGTTGGACGTTCGTGCTGAGTTTCCTTGGAGTGTTGACTGTGTGGGTGGTGGCGAACTCGCTGCTGCTGGCTTCAAGGAAGGCGTTCGACCCGTACCCGTTCATCTTGTTGAACCTGGTGTTGAGCTGCGTGGCGGCGATGCAGGCGCCGATCATCATGATGAGCCAGAACCGGGTGGAGGAGCGCGACCGCTTGCGGGCAGAGGAGGACTACCGGGTGAACCTTCGGGCGGAGATCGAGGTGCAGACGCTGCACGAGAAGGTCGACCATCTGCTGCGGAGGCAGATGAAGACGGTTTTGGAGTTCCAGGACGCGCAGATGGACATTTTGGACCGGATCGCGCGGTCGGAAAGCGGCGGTCAGACGGGGTAGGGCGGGGCTTGTGGAAACGCGGCCAGGGTTTGGTCGTCAGAGTGGCTAGAGGGCTACTGGGATGATTCTTGCGGCTGTCGTTCTTGCTTCGTTGGGTGGTGTGCGTGCGGAGCCGTGGGGGCCGAACAAGGCGCTGCCTTTGCGTTCCGATCCTTTGTGGAAGACGGCGAGCGCGAAGATCGCCTCTCGGGACGGTGACCCTTGGCTCAAGCGGGTTTTGATCGGTGACATCAAAGCGAAGGTGATGCGTCACGGGCCGACCGACCGGGCGGAGATGGCGATCACTATCGACGATGGGCCCCACGGTGCGGAGACCTGGCACCTTCTGAAGATGCTTCAGGAAGAGGGGGCCAAGGCGACTTTCTTTGTGGTCGGGAAGATGGTCGAGGACAGGCAGGACGTGATCCGGGCGATGGCGAGCTCCGGGCACGGGATCGCGAACCACACTTTTAGCCACCCGAACCTGGAGAAGCTGGGGTTGGTGGACGTGTTGACGGAGTACAAGGCCACGAGCATGGCGATCCAGGACATTGTGGGGCGCCAGCCGAGGTTTGCGCGTCCGCCTGGGGGGAGGGAGGACACGAAGGTTCTGAAGGCGGCGAGCGCCCTGGGGATGACGACCGTTTATTGGAACGCGAACCCGGGCGACTACAAGTTTGAGGACCCAGAGGAGATCTTGGTCCGGCTACGGGCCAAGCGCTCTGCGGGGGCGATCGTTTTGTGCCACAGCGGTCTGGAGGCGACGGTCGAGGCTCTGCGGCAGTTCATCCGTGAGAGCAAGGCGATGGGTTACCGGTTCGTGCTTTTGGACGAGTGGGTGGACGACAAGGACCGGGTCTCGCCGGTCGTGGCGGAGCCTCGGCGGTCGGTGTTCCGTGGGGCGGTCGGCAGTGCGGTCACAGAGGTTTAGGCTCATTCGCAGTTTCCGTTGATGCAGGGGTCGAACCGGCCGCCTGCCTGGTCGTCGAGATAGGTGGCGAGGACACGGGCGATGGCCCGGTTGAAGGAGTGGAGGCCGGTGGACTTGCTCCTTGCCAGTTGCTGGACGATGTAGCGGATGGGGACACCGTGCCGGAGCGACGTGCTGAGTTGCCGGGTGGCCCAACCGTACTTGGAATCGTCGAAGGTGTTGGCGATATCGCGCAGGACGAGGGGGTCGTTGTCGTCGCCCAGGACAAGGTCGTAGCGGGCGGGGAGCCGGTCGCCGTGCTTGTTCTCGCCCGGGACTTTGACGATCGTGCCGGTGGTCGCGCTTTTGGGGAGGTGGACGGTGGAGGCTGGCCCGGCGAAGACCTCGTAGGGTTTTTCGTCGAGCAGCCCGATGCAGACCGTCCAGGTTCCACCATCGACGGTGGCATGGTGGACGTCGCAGGCGAGGGTGGCCGGCCTTCGGGGGGCGTTTTTCTCGACGATCGCCTTGTTGGGTGCGGGGGAGGTGACGAGGACCCCGGTGCGGCAGTTGTCGCGGTAGACGGTGATGCCTTTGAGCCCTTGCTTCCAGGCTTGTTCGTAGACTTCTCGAACCTGGTCGGTGGTGGCGGACTCTGGCATGTTGATGGTGCTGCTGATGCCGTGGTCGATGTATTTTTGGACGGTGGCCTGGAGGGAGACCCTTTGGTGAGGGTCGATCTTGGCCGAATGGACGAACTGTCCGGGGAGGATGTCGTCCAGGTCGTCGGTGAGGGTTTGGAGGGACTCGGCGAAATCGCCGGAGTTTGAGCGGGCGAGGGCGAGGTCCCATTCCGACTTTGCCTTTGGGTGGGCAGCCAGATAGTCGGCGACGTTTTTTTCGAAGACTTGGAAGTGCTGCCACGAGTCTCCGGACTGGTCGGTGAAATCGACTTTTGCCTGGAGGTCGGTGGGGGAGACTTTTTTTCTGCGGACGTAGAAGTGGCGGAAGGTCGGTTCGATCCCGGAGCTGGTCTGAGAGAGGAGTGAGACGGTGCCGGTGGGGGCGTTGGTGAGGATGCTGACGTTCCTTCGACCGGTGGCGGCCATTTTTTGGACGGTCTCTTCGGGGAGTCCGTTGAAGAAGGGGCAGTCCTTTTCCTGTTGCCAGTCGAAGACTGGGAAGGCTCCGCGCTGGACGGCGAGGTCGGCGCTGGCGAGGTAGGCCTCGTCGCGGAGGGTCCGGTAG
>CAZGER010000008.1:0-8040 GCA_964524565.1 uncultured Chthonomonas sp.
CCGGACGACCGATTCAAGCGCTGCCTTGGCAACCCCCATGACGTTGTAGTTGCCCACCGCGCGAGTCGAGCCAAGGTACGAGACCGTCACGACCGCCGCATCCTCGTTGAACAGAGGCTCCAGGGCCTTGCACGAGGCCACCAAGGAAAAGGCCGAGACGTCCATCGCTTGGGAAAACCCGACCCTGCTGGTCTCAATGAACCTGCCCTCCAGGTCCTCTTTGTTCGCGTACGCCGCGCTGTGGACGTAAAAGTCGATCGTCCCGAACTTCGCCTTCACATCGGCAGCGAGCGCCGTCAGGGCTTCGTCGCTCGTAAAGTCGACAACAAAGGTCTCGTAGCCGTCCTGCCCTTCGATCAGCTTCTTGACCTTCTCAAGCATCGCCTCGTTCTGTGCGCCCAGACCGACGGTCGCGCCCTGCGCCCGGAGAGCCTCAGCGATGCCCCAGCCGATCGAGTTCTTGTTCGTGACGTTGAGGACGAGGCCCCGCTTGCCTTCCAAAACCATAGGCCGAGGTTACCAGCAGGCCCTTAATAGTGCCAGTCGAGGTCCGCCGCCTGCCTGGCGTGCTTCATGATGAACTCGCGGCGCGGTTCCACCTTGTCCCCCATCAACCGCATGAACATCGCCTCCACGTCAGAGTCGAACTCCTTGTCGTAGCCGACCTTCACCAGGCTGCGGCTCTCCGGGTTCATCGTCGTGTCCTCGAGCTCTTCCGAGTTCATCTCGCCCAGGCCCTTAAAGCGGCTCACCGTCGGGTTCTTCTTCTTGATCGTCTTCAAGATCTCGTCCCTCTCCTCAGCAGTCGAGGCGTAGTACCGCTCGTCCTTGCCGGCCCGGATGACGTACAGCGGCGGCTGGGCAAAGTACAGATAGCCCTGGGTGATGATCGGCTTCATGTACCGGTAAAAGAACGTGAGAAGCAGGGTGCGGATGTGCTCGCCGTCCACGTCGGCGTCGGTCATGATGATCACCTTGTGGTACCGCAGCTTGCCAATGTCAAAGTGCTCGCTGGACCCGTTCTGAGGCTCTTCGCCCTCCACGTCCGTGACGCGGCTCGTGTGGATGTCCACGCCAGCCCCAAGGGCCGCGATGAGCGACTTGATCTCGTCGTTGTCCAGAGCTTTGTCGATCCTGGCCCGCTCGACATTGAGGATCTTGCCCTTGAGGGGCAGCAAAGCCTGGGTCATGCGGTCGCGCGCGCCCTTGACAGTTCCACCGGCCGATTCACCCTCGACGATGAACAGCTCGCATGCGGCGGGATCCTTGCTCACACAGTCGCTCAGCTTTCCTGGAAGGCCAAAGCTCTCCATCGCAGAGCTGCGCTTGACCGCCTCTGCCGCCTTCCTTGCCGCCTCTCGCGCTTGCTGGGCCAGCATCGACTTGTCCACGATCCGCTTGGCGACCGCCGGGTTCTCTTCCAGGTACGTGGCCAGACCGTCGCCGACCAGGGAGTTCGTCGCGCCCTGGACCTCAGGGGTGACCAGTTTGACCTTGTCCTGTGAGTTGTAGCTGGGGTTTTGGATCTTCAGGGCGATGACCGCTGTCACGCCCTCTGCCACGTCGTCTGCCGTGAAGTTCCTGTCCTTTTCCTTGAGCAGGTTCATCTTGCGGGCGTACGAGTTGATGACCCTTGTCAGCGCCTGGCCAAAGCCCGAAACGTGCGTTCCACCATCTGGTTGGTGAATGTTGTTGCAGTACGCCAGGATGTTCGTGTGGAAGCCCGTGTTGTATTGCAGGGCGACCTCAAGCTCCATGTCCTCACGGACACGGTGGAAGTAGATCGGCTTGTGAACGGCGTCCTCCGACTCGTTCTGGTCCTCGACCAATTGCACGATCCCCTTCTCAAAATAGTAGACCTCGTTGTGCTCGGCGTCGTTCTCGTCAGAAAAGTCGAGCGTCACCTTGGGGTTCAGGTACGCGATCTCCTTCATCCTCCGTTTGATGATGTGATAGTCGTGGTCGATGACCGTGAGGGCCTCTTCGTCCGGCTTCCAATGCTGGATCGTCCCCGTTTCCTTGGACTTGGCCACCTCCGTGACCTCCGTGACCGGCACCCCGCGCTCGTACCGCTGACGGTAGACCTTCCCGTCCCGCATGACCGACGATACCAACCACGCAGAAAGGGCGTTCGTACACGAGATGCCGACGCCGTGCAAACCGCCTGAGACCTTGTAGCCGCCACCGTCGCCGAACTTGCCGCCGGCGTGCAGCTTGGTCATGATGACCTGGAGCGCAGAGACCCCTTCTTTCTCGTGCTTGTCGACAGGGATGCCACGCCCGTTGTCCGCAACCGAGATCGAACCGTCGCGGTACAGACGCACCTTGATCGTGTCGCAATGGCCCGCCATCGCCTCGTCGACGCCGGCGTCCAGCGCCTCGCGGAACATCTGGTGAAGGCCCTTCTTGCCGTTGTCGCCAACGTACATGCCCGGACGCCGCCGGACAGCCTCCAGGCCCTCCAGGACCGTGATGCTGCTAGCGTCGTAGGTGCCTTCGACCTTCTTGGTCAGCTTGTCGGCATCGGTCGCCTCGCGGGAAGAGACGGCCTCGTCCTGCACCTGGTCTTGATCGTCTTGGATATCGGCCATAACGGGGTTGGGAGTGGCCGAGACGTCCTGTCTTGGCCAGGTTCAATTGTACCTGTGTTTGAACCTAACCAAGGGACGTTTTGGGGGCCCGGTAAGCACCGCTCACCAAGAGGGGTTCCCGCCGCTCAGTTCCTGCCACCTCTCACGGGTCAAGAGCGTCTCAAAATGGTCGCGGAACATGCCCCGCTTCCAGTACTGCTTGGGCACGACCCCCCTAGCCACGTACCCAGCCTTTTCCTGCATTTTCCGGCTTGCCTCGTTCCCTTCCAGGTAGCTGCTCAGCAACATCCTCAGCCCAAGGACGTGAAAGCAGTACCAGGCTCGCAGCTTTGCCGCTTCCGTGCCGTAACCCATGCCGTGAAAGTCCACGTTTCCGATCAGTGTGCCTGTCGTGGCGAACCCGTTCCGCAGGTTGATGCCGTGGATGCCAGAGTTCCCGATGTGCTCACCGTCAAGCGTCTCGATAGCGAACATGACGTTCGTCTGCGAGCCCCGGCAGATCGAGTCGAACCACTCGCGCTCGGCGAGCCTGGCCATCGGAAAGTCCCCAAGCTTGAGACCGGCCGTGACCACAGGATCGTTGATCCATGCCAGACAGTTCTCAAAGTGCCTGTCCTCTAACGGGGCGAGCCTCAACCGCTCCGACTTCCAACCGGTTTCCATGCGCTAGTCTGGCCCAAACCCAAAATCTCGACCGGGACAAAAAAAGCACCGACTGGGAAGGAGAGGACAGATCCCAGTCGGCGAATTGCGTTGGTGTGGTTCACTTCGTTTCCGAGTCGCTCATTGCAGTCTCGCTGCGCGATCCGCTCGGACGTCTTCCAAGGTAGTTAGCGGTCAGAAGCGGCGAGACCTTTAGGGTTCTGCCGAAAAACCTCGTAAATTTCTTGAACTTTGCCCAAAAAAATGCGGGGGAACTTCACCAGCTCACCCCGCTCTGCTTTTGGTTATCGCCTCTTGGGCCTTGTTCCCGTTCCAACACAGGCAAGCCGCCCTTCGTTCCAGGGTCCCTCACGAGTTGGGACCATGGCCCTTGGCCAACTCGAAGATGGCCTGGGCCGACCGGTCGAGGGCGTCGTCCGGGCCCAGGGTGCCCGCCAGTTCGGCAAACGCATCGAGTTGGGCGCGCCGTTCCGGCCCGTCTGCCAGTAGGGCGACGACGTGCTCACGGATGCTCTCCGGCGTCGCGCCGGTGTGGATGAGCTCCGGCACCACCAGCCGGTCCAGCAGGATGTTCGGCAACCCGATGAACTTGAACACTGGCCGCCGGATATAAAACTCGACGTACATCGCTGGCGTCACCCGGTAAACGATGACCGTGGGAGTGTTGCAAAGCGCCGCCTCAAGCGTCGCCGTCCCAGAACAAACGATCGCGACCTGAGCCCCCGAAAGCGCGTCCCGGGCGGTCGTAAAGAACTCCGCCGGAGGGCCGCCGAGCTCATCCCACGTCTTCCTGAGCCAAGCCTCGTCGATGCTTGGCGCCACGCCGATCCTCGCGACCAGGCCCAAGGGCTTGATCGCAGCGATCACCGGCCGCAGGTTCATGTCCACCTCGTGCTTGCGGCTCCCCGGCAGCACGGCGATTCCCGATCGCTCCGCCACCTTGGGAGTGCCGGCAATGATCTGGTTGAGCGGATGGCCGTACCATCTGGCGTCCGCGCCCATCTTGCCCAAGATCTCGGCGGACCAAGAAAACGGCGTGACGATCAGGTCCGTGATCCCGGGCAGGTCGGCGCCTTGCCTGTCCTTGCGCCAAGAACCTGGAGGGCTGAAGTACGCCACCTTCCACCCCTTGGACTTGGCAAACCTGGCCAGCCTGATGTTCAGGTAGCCGTAATCGACCGGAACGAACAGCCCCGGCTCGACCCTCGCCAAGAACGACTTGCTCTTGTACAGCCCCGCCAGAACCTTCGGGTACACCAAAAATGCCTGCAGGATCCCCATGACCCCCCACCTGGTCGAATCGCACAGGATCGCGCACCCGGCCCCGAGAGAGCGCCGTCCACCGACGGCCGTCAGTTCCATGCTCGGATCGAGGGCTTTGAGCCGTGTCGCCAGCTCGGCCACATAGACATCCCCGCTTGCTTCCCCGCATGAAAACAGGACCTGCACGGCTCAGACGTTACCTTTGCCGGCGCTCCGTTCTCAGGCATGGAAACAATCCGTTGGTAAACTCGCGCCACGCAAGGCGCAGGGAAGCAACAAATGGCAGTCAGAGTTGGAATCAACGGTTTCGGACGGATCGGGCGGCTTTCGCTCAGGACTCTCTTGGGCAGGTACCCCGGCGAGATCGACGTGGTCGCCATCAACGACCTGACCGACGTCGAGACGAACGCCTATCTCTTCAAGTACGACTCCGTCTACGGCCCGTTCGACGGCACCGTCGGCTCAGACGCAGGTTCCATCACTGTCAACGGCGACAAGTTCCAGGTCTTCGCACAAAAAGACCCGGCCATGATCCCCTGGGGCGACCTCGGGGTCGATGTCGTCCTCGAATCCACCGGGTTCTTCACTGATGCCACCAAAGCCCAGGCGCACCGCCAGGCTGGAGCAAAAAAGGTCGTGATCAGCGCCCCCGCTAAAAACGAGGACGTCACCATCGTCCTCGGCGTCAACGACGAGATGTACGACCCCGCGAACCACCACATCGTCAGCAACGCCAGCTGCACGACAAACGGTCTCGCACCCGTCGCTAAGGCCCTCCACGAAACTTTCGGGATCGAAAAAGGGCTCCTGACCACTGTCCACGCCTACACCAACAGCCAAGCGACCGTCGACACAGCCAAGAAAGGGCTCCGCGACAGCAGGGCGGCGGCAGAAAACGTCGTTCCCTCCAGCACCGGCGCGGCGAAGGCGGTCGGCCTCGTGATCCCAGAGCTCAAGGGCAAGTTCACCGGAATGGCCTTCCGCGTCCCGGTCCCGACAGTCAGCGTCGTCGACTTCACCGCGAACCTCAGCCGCACCGCCAGTGTCGAAGAGATTAACGCCGCCCTCAAACGCTACGCCGAAGGCCCAATGAAGGGCGTCCTGCAGTACTCAGACGAAGAGCTCGTCTCCAGCGACCTCAAGGGCAACACCCACAGTTCCATCTTCAGCGCCGTCGACACGGTCGCGATCGACGAGATGGTCAAGGTCGTCGCCTGGTACGACAACGAGTGGGGGTACAGCTGCAGGATCGCCGACCTGATCCACTTCATGGATCAAAAGGGTCTTTGAGGAAATCGTGCCTTTCGAACGGCTAGAGACTGACGAACCGATCTCGCCAGACGCCGCTTCGACCAAGGCGCGGGACTTTGAAGGGACCCTGATGACAGGGTGCGGGGTGATCCTCGTGTCCTCCGTCCTCACGTACCTCATGTCCTTTTGGCCCTTTGCCGCCGTCCCCCACCACACGGTGTCCGGGCTGGTCCAGGCGCTCGCCCTGGCCAGCCTTCCCACCTGGGTTTTCGGCGCGATCCTCGCCCGCAAGTTCGGTATGGCCGGAGCGAGCGGCTTTGTCGGCGGGGCGCTCTGCTCCGCCATCTTCATCTACCTGCGACTCCAGATGGTCACCTCCGTCAGAGGGGACAGGACGCTCCCCCAGCCCGAATACCCCGACCGTTGGGCCGTCATCATCCCGGTCGCATGGCTCCTGGCTTCCGCCGCAGCAATGATGCTGTTTTTGCCAAGCTGGTTCGACAAGGATGAAGGGGAACCCGCCGCCGACCGAGAATCTTAACAAGCCTCGACGCTTGGAGACTCTCAAAATTGGCCTACGGATCACCCTCGATCGACCAATACCGCAAGAGCGCGGTCAATGCCGCCTCCCCGCTTGAACTGGTCATCATGCTCTACGATGGCGCGCTCAAGTTCATGGAGGGTGGCAAGCACGCGATGGCCCAAGAGAACCTGGAGAAGCAGAACGAACTGCTCCAGAAGGCCCAAGCGATCCTCATCGAGCTCATCTCGTGCCTCGATTTCGAGAAAGGCGGCGAGATCGCAGGACACCTCACCCAGCTTTACACCTACGCCCACGACCAACTCGTCGAGGCGAACATCCAAGACGACCCCGCGTGCATCGACCGCGCCATCAGGGTGCTGAGCGAGCTCAGAGAAGGATGGGTCGCCATCGCCCAGCAGCAGAAGGCGGCAGCGTGAGCTCACCGGCAGAACGGTTTGTCGCCGTCAGCCTCAGCATCCAAGAGGCCGCCGCACTCGCCGATTTTGAAACCCTCGACCGCCTCCTCCACGAGCGGCAGACGTCCATCGACGAACTGGCGAACGTCCGTCTCACCGAAGCCGAGACCACCAGCATTCGTCGCGCGGACACCCTCCTGCGGGAGTCGATCAGCCGACACATGTCCGACGCCCTGACCGGCCAGACAGCCTTGTCCGACGGCCACCGTCTCCATTCGGCGCTCAGGTCTGGCCCCGCAAGCAGCTTCGACACCACAGGCTGACAAATCCAAAGGCTAAAAAAAACCGGGCCGAGCAGAAGTCTGCTCGGCCCGGTTGCTTGTTTGGTGGCTCAGTTGGTGTACTGGTTCAGCCGCGCGTAGTCGGAGTTCGACTGGTGCGCCAAAGGCGTCCCGCCCTGGCGTCGGTACGCCTGGAACGTGGTCACCCTGACCCTCGACTGGTTGGTCCCGACCTCGACGTAGTCCTGAGCGCTGGATTCGCCCACCGCAAAGTCAACCTGGACGGTCGATCCTGTCGGCAGCCTCTTCGTCGCCAGCAACGTCCAGCTGGACGTCCTGAAGTTCCACATGGAAACGTAGCCCGTCACGCCAGAGGAGTCGGCCCCAAGGACGACAAGACCGGTCAGCTGCCTCGTTTGGTTAGAAGCGGCCGGAACCTGGAAAGTCAGGTCGTAGGTGGAGTACATGCCCCGGTTGAACAGCACAGACCCAAGTCCGTACAGGTTCGCGTCACCGTTGGTGGTGAAGCTGGCCAGGTTGCCCGATGCCAAAGAACCAAGGACAGGATCGACAGCCGTCGGGCTGACGCCGCCAATCGTCGCCTGGCCTGCGTCGACCAGAACGATCTCGGTGCTCCAGTTGAACCCTTCGTCCAAGACAAGCTCAGTGCAGGCCCAGAAGTCGGCAGGAGCGATCGGGTCGGCCGCCGCACCCGCGTAGTCGCCCCACCTGCTCACGAACGGAGGAAGGGTGACCTGCGGAGACTTGGCCATGTCCGTCGGCACGGAAAGGAAACCGAGCGGATCGTCGAATTTTCTCGTGGCTGCCAGGAGCCGCGGAGTCATGTTCGGGCCGCAGTGCGTGCCCGTCACCATCATGTTCCCGCTCAGCGAATAAGCGATGCCCGGCATCAATGCCGACTCGTTGCCCGCGTACTTCACCAGACCCGCTTGCCGCACAGAAGGCAGACCAGAAGCTGGCCAGCTGCCCATGTTCACCTCGACCCACTGGATCGCGCACTTCTCCGGCTCACCCGGCGTCAGCGCGTCCAC
>CAZGER010000008.1:8050-14434 GCA_964524565.1 uncultured Chthonomonas sp.
GGCGACCAGATCCATGTTCCGGCCACCGATCGCGTCAATCCCGCCGCCAGAAGCGAGGGCATATCCGAAAGCCGGGGTCTGGAACGCCGGGACGGCAAAGTTGGCCTGGCTGATCACAGGGTTGGCGCCGACCTTGCGGATAGCGAACGCCGTGCTGGAGGACAGCGTGTTCAACGCGACACCGTAGATCGGCCGGGTGCTGTCAACGGTCTGCTTCGAAAGCTGGACCGTGAACTTGTTCATGAAGAAGTCGGACTGGACAAGCGGCTGACCCGTCAGCATCGGGGTCTTGTCAAGAACCTGGACCTGCACCGGGGCCGGTGGCGAACCACCGAAGAACGAGAACAGGTTCGTCGTGACCGCGATGTAGTCCTGGTTCACACCCACGCTTGGGTAGTCGCCCCAGAACGGGTTGCCCGCCGAGACCACCGTGTTGTCCACGATGTACCTGTGCCAGACACCGTTCGGGTTCGCATCGTCCGAGACACAGATCTCAAAGAACGAGGCCCCAAAGTTGAAGTCAACGTCAAGGACGACGATGATGAAACGGTCGTGCTTCGGATCGTAGATCACCTTCGGGTCGAAGATGAACGACCCAACCTGCATCCCATAAAAGAACCCAGGGTTGCCCAACGGCTGCTGGAAGACCTTCGCACCGTCGGATTTGCGGAAGAAAGCGACCGAGCTGTTGACGACCTGGACGATGAACTCAGGGCCGACGGCAATGTGCGGGTCGGGCGGGAAGTAGCCCGTTGCACCGATGCCAGGGAACCTGGCCTTGGCCGACAAAGCCTGCTGGAGGCTCGCCGAGCCGACCGCGACCGAAGAAGGACTGGTTGTCCCAGCGGCAAGCTTGTTGTTCCTGCCAGGGTTCTTAGGCGTCGGCCGCCCCGGGGTGATCGTCGTCACAACCTGCGGGAACAGCTTGGTCGTGTCCAGGTCTTGGCTCGGCTGAACGACCCTCGTTCGGACCGCCTTCAGATCCTGCTGCGCCGAACCGCCGGAGGTCACGGTGCCCGGTACTTGGGCGACGGCGGCTAACGCGAGCCCAGCCGATGCCAAACACGATGCCCATCGAGTAAGCAATGTCATGATAAATGCTCCAACTGCGTGTACAAGTACACGCCACACGACTACTATATCCCATTTCGTGGGCCAGAGGTGCTGGGTGAGCCGAATCCGCAGGTAGATTCGCCTCATGTTGACCCACGAGCAGCATGAAGCGCTGTCCGAGGCACGGGGCCGCCTGGACGCTATCAGGGGGCATCTTTGACCTCCAGCGACTCGAACGCGAAATCGCCTCGCTAGAAGAGGCGGCTGCACAACCTGACTTCTGGGACGATCCCCAAGCGGCACAGAAGCAACTCCAAAAAACCTCCCGGATGAAAGGAACGGTCTCGGCCCATAACGAGCTCGACCGAAGGCTCGCCAACATCCTCGATATCTATCAGATGCTCAAGGACGAGGACATCCCAGAACTTGAAAAAGAGGCCGATGACAGCGCACTCACCCTCCTCACCGACCTCGGGCAGTACGAACTCACCACCCTTCTCTCAGGGGAACACGACGCCGCCAACGCGCTTGTCGAGTTCAGCGCCGGCGCCGGAGGCTCGGAAGCGTGCGACTGGGCATCCATGCTCTTCCGCATGTACACAAGGTGGGCCGAACGCAAGGGCATGAAGGCCGAGATCGTCTCTGAGACCCCTGGCGACGTCACCGGCATCAGGAACGCCGTACTCGAAATCTCGGGCCCCAACGCTTTTGGCTACCTCAAGGCGGAAAACGGCGTCCACCGCCTCGTGCGCATCTCACCGTTCGATGCCAACAGCCGAAGGCACACCTCCTTCGTCAAGCTTGAGATCCTCCCAGAGGTCGAGGACACGGAGTTCCAACTCAACACGGACGAGATCAAAGAAGAGACCCTCCGCTCGTCCGGTGCCGGTGGACAGCACGTCAACAAGACAGAGAGCGCCGTCCGCCTCACGCACCTTCCCACCGGCATCACGGTCCTGTGCCAAAACGAGCGTAGCCAGCACAAAAACCGGGCATCTGCCTACAAGGTCATGTCGGCCAGGCTCGCAGAGATCACCCGCGCCCAGGACAAGGCCAGGATCGACTCCCTCAAAGGCGACACCGGCCCGGCCGAGTGGGGCCGCCAGATCAGGTCCTACGTCATGCAGCCCTACACAATGGTCAAGGACCACCGGACAGGCTACGAGACAGGGAACGTCACCGGGGTCCTCGATGGCGACATAGACGGGTTCATCGAGGCGTTCCTCCGCATGCCGCCAGACGCAGACAACTTCATAGAATGACCGCCAGTGAGTTGCACGGCGCACCTTTGTGCGTCATATAAGGAGAATCCATGTTTTTGCTCCCGTGCCTTGCTCTGCTGGCGTCGTCCCAAAGCGCCGAACCAGGCCCTGTCGCCAAGGTCGGCACGTCCGGCGAGTTCCAGCGCACGCTCAAACAGGCCCTCCAGTCTCTCGAGACCGGTGACTTTGCCAAGGCGTCTGGCTTCGCAAGACAGCTCCCTCAAAAAACGATCGTCGTCACATGGGACGCCACCGGCCTCGATCCCCAACAAAAGTCGGTGTTCCTCGATGCCGCCCAGTCAGCCGTCAACGCATGGCAGACCGCCGTCCCCGAACTCTCCATCAAGTTCGGACAAAACGGGGCCGTTAAGTTGGCGTTCGTCAAGAACCTGCCCCCACCGGTCGGCCAGACCCTCCCGCAAGGCATGGTCACGTTCGTCTCCGACGATCCGTCCGAACCCAGGATCGAGGCCGTCATCGCCCTCAAACGGCTCGACCCACCCATCTCGATCGACCCACCCATCGTCGCGGCCGAGGTCGCCTACGCCATCGGCAGCTACCTCGGGCTCGAGCGCGACATCCGCAACGGAATGGTCATGACGCGCACCGACGGCCTGGGGGCCATGCCCGTCTCCATCGACGTCGCCACCCAGCGCCTCGTCCGCGAGAACCTGGCTGCCGCAGCCCAGGTCGCCCAGGCTGCCAAGTCCAAAACCAGGCTGCGCTACACCGCCCCAGAGGTCTTTGTCCAACCAACGTCCTGGACCAAACCCGACATGCACCAAGGCGTCTACGAGACCATCCGGTTCGACATCGTCAACCGTGGCACGTCCGACCTTGAAGTCGACGTCCGACCGGACTGCTCCTGCTTCCTGCTCGAATACGAACGCCGCCTCGCCCCCGGCCAGACCTCCGTCGTCACCGCATACATGGACACGACCCTGTTCATGGGCGACACCAAAAAGACCCTCTTCGTCTACACCAACGACCCAGAACGGCCGGTGACCCCCATCTCGGTGAGCGGACACATCATCCCCGCCTACCGTGTCCTTGCCCCTGCTAGCCAGGAAAACCCCACCTACGTCGGCGATGCCGGCACCAAGCTCACGTTCTACGTCGTCCCGGATCCCAAACAGTTCTTCCGCGTCACCTCTGCCACAGTGAGCGGCGGCAACGCGATCGCCGATGTCACCCCCTGGGAAGGCACTCTGCCAGACCCCGAGTTCGGCCAGGGCGACCAAGCCCGCAAAGGCTGGAAGGTCGAAGTGCTCGTCAGCCCGACCTCCGTCAACGGTAGGGCTGCCATGACCCTCTCCCTCGCCACCGACAGCAAGCCGTTCGCAACCATCTTCCACAATTTCGCGATCCAAAGAGGGTTTGCAGTCTCACCCCGGATGCTCTACTTTGGCGAGGTCCCCGCCAAGCCCCAGCAGGCTTGGTTCACCGTCTCCAGAAAAGGACGGCCCTTCTCGGTCACTCGCGCGGCCAGCTCCGATGCCCGCTTCGTCGCGACCCCGGAAAAACTCCCCAACGGAGACTACAAAGTCAGCGTCCGCTTCGACGGCAAGGCGACCGCTGGCGTCGTCCAGGCGACGATCTACCTCACCACCGACGATCCCGCCTTTCCCACCATCGAGGTCCCGGTCCAGGTCATTGTCCGGTGAAGGCCTTCTCCCTCCTCGTTTCCGCTTGCGCGCTCCTGGCCGCGACCCTCTCCCAGCCCGTCCAGCCAGAGCCATGGACACTCGTCCTGTCCGGCGCGACCCACGGACACCTCGAACCGTGCGGCTGCACCAAGCCGATGTCCGGGGGCATAGGCCGCAGGGCCAGGGGCATGGAATCACTCACCCAGTTCCGAAAGTCACTCGTCGTGGAACTCGGCCCTGTCGTCGCGGGCGCCTCTCGCCAGGACGAGATCAAGCTCGAGACCCTGGCAGAGTTCCTTGCCGAGACCAAGACCGACCTCCTCGCCCTCTCGCCCGCCGACACCCGCGCTGAACCCGCACTCCTCGATGCCGTCGCCCGCCTGTCCCGCGCCAAGCTGACCTCGCCAGGCGGCGAAGGCGGGTTCGAACAGTCGTTCGAGAAGGGCCCGTTCCGGATCGTCCAAACCAGGTCCGGCTTGTCCGACTCCCTGGTCGCCGCTGCCGCAAGGCACGAGTCCGACAAGGCGCGGCAGGATCAAAAAGCCCTCGTCCTGGTCACCTGGCAAGGCGAGTCCACAGCAAGGACACTGGCAAAGTCCCTCAAGGCCCCGGCGGTCGTCGTGTACCAGTCCGGAACCCGTCCGTCCACGTCCCCGACCCTCGTCGACGGCGTGTGGATCGTCTCGGTGGGGCCGAAAGGACAGTTCGTCGTCAGCCTTGGCTGGAACGGCGCCGCGTTCGACCAGTACACCGCCCTTGAACTCACCGACGCCGTCCCTGGCGACGGCGCAGGAGCCAGGGTCTACGCCCGCTACCAGTCCAGAGTCAAGGCGGAAAGGCTGATCGAACAGGTCCCGCGCTTCGAAACCCCGGCTTACGCCGGCTCCGAGGCGTGCCGGTCCTGCCACGCCGCCGAGCACAAGACTTGGCTCGCCAGCAGCCACTCAAAAGCGATCGACACCCTGCAAAAGGTCGGCAACGACTTCGATCCAGAGTGTGTCGGGTGCCACGTCGTGGGACTGGATTCCACTTCCGGTTACAGGTCCGTCAAAGAGACCCCGACCCTGGCCCACGTCGGGTGCGAAAGCTGCCACGGCCCCGCTAAGGCCCACGTCGAAAACCCACAGGTCAAGACGAACAAAAACGCCTCCGCCGCGTGCGCCTCCTGCCACAACCTAGACCACAGCCCCGGGTTCAAGTTCGACGAAAAATGGCCCCTCGTCAGACACTGATGTGGCAAACCTGTGGACATGTCCGCAAACTTTCTGCTTTCGTGCCCTGCAACTTGGGGGAGCATGATAAAAGTATGTGTCAAGCATAAAACATATACGGATAACTGCGCCATTCGCCCTTGACCGGCACCGCCAAACCAGGCATGCTACAACAGCCTTCGCCCTAGTAGGTGACAAGGCCGCCACCAGGATGGACTCCACCGCAACAAGGATCGGGCAAGTAAGCGGTCTGCCTGCCAAGGGCCCCGCCCGCCACCAGGCAGGTTGCGCCGCCGCGCTTCCCCTGGCGGTCCTCGAAGGCAACGTACAGGCGGTCGAAGCGGCCCATTCCTTCGCCGGCGGAACGTCCGCCTTCGTCTGTCTCACCGGCTCTCCAGGATGGGGAAAGACAAACCTGGGCGAGTACACCGCAAGCCTCGTCTCCGGTCGACGGCCCAGCGTCACCCGCCTCCTCACCGCCACAGAATGGCTCGGTCTGCCCGAGCGCCCCGAGTCTCACGACCCCGTCATCCTCGACAACATCGAGGACGCTTGGGCCAACCCAAGGACCAAGCACCACCTGCGACAAAGGATCGAGCGCAGGGTCAGGCTCAAGCGGCCGACCATGCTCATCGGCAACTGCCGCCCGGCATCCGGGAACTGGGCCATCCAACTGCCAGAACCCAGACAGTGGCTGAACATCGACATCAAAGCCCCCAAAAAGGGCGACAGAAAAACGATCGTCGAAACGATCGCCCATCGCGAAGGCGTCCACGTCGGGGAAACCGTGTCCAGGCTCTTTGCCGCACACATGCACGGCAACGGTCGCTCGATCCACGGTGCGGTCCAGCGTCTCGGGCTCGTCAAGCAGGACTGGACGGCACCCGACGACGTGTTCGCCGCCTGCGGCGTCCTCATGCCCTACATGATCGGCCGCAACGGTTGGGACCCCCGCGACGTCGTCTTCGATTCCGCCGTCCGGGCTCTCGCAGAACCAGGGTTCGACCACCTGTGCCCCAAAAGGGTCTGTAGCTATGTCCTCATCCGGCTCATGCGCCTGTCAGAAGGCTCGGTCGCCACGTTCCACAACTCGACCCCGCGCCAGGTCTACGCTTTTGTCTGCGAGGTCGAATCCCGCCTGACCGACCACGTCTGGGCAACCGCCGTCGAGCGCGCAAAGGCTGTGGCAAGGGCTTCCTTCGATGAATGCTA
>CAZGER010000009.1:0-5415 GCA_964524565.1 uncultured Chthonomonas sp.
GGCGCGGGTGAATGCGGCGATCGGGTTGGGCGAGCTGGCCAGACGCCCCGACCCAAGGCGGGTGGGGAAGGATGAGGATGTGCTTGTTGATAACCGCCCGGCGGGTAACTACATTGGCACTGACGGTCAGCCATGCACTGAGTGGCCGCCGGAGTGGCGGAGCAAGAAGACAGAAAGGAACTACCCTTACTTTATGAGGGTCGCCCCGCGGCTCGCGGCGGCCCTGTACCTGTGGGAGGACGTGCCGGCGCGGGCACAGGCTCTGCGAGTCTTGCGCGAAATGGGCGAGTGGGCCAAAGATGGGCAGACAGACGAGCCGCTTTTGCACGGTCTGGCCAACCATCTTGCTGAGGCGAACCGGACTGTTTGGGCGATGGTCTGCACGGTGGCGCAGGGCTGCCCCGACTTGAAGGGTGCAGTTGCCAAGCTGATCGTTTATCAACTGCCATCGGGTGCTGACCTGGCCAGAGTGCGTGAATCGCTCGCGGCAGATTTGAAGCGTGGCTTCGCGGGGAGGCGAGAACCCGAAGGTGACGGGGACGGGTCTCTCAAATTGAAGGATGAGTGGAATAAGTTGAGTACGGTCAGCGATGAGCTCGCGACAACCCTGCGGCAGCTGTCCGCTCCGCCAGAGCCACTGGACGAGGATACCGCTGCATGGCGCGAGCGGCTCCGTGATCGGCGGGGTTTGAATCTTGACGGGGTCAGGATGTACGGCGCAGTTGTCAGGGGATCCAAGTTGGACGGGGCACGCTGCCCGTGCGCGAGGTTTGATGGTGCGGACTTCTCAGAGGCAAGTTTCGTTGGGGCGGATTGCCACCGGGCTTCCTTTGCAGACGCGAACTGTTCTGGGGCTCGGTTTGCCCAATCCAACTGCTGGGTGGCTTCGTTTGCGGCGGCAATCTGCACGGATGCTTCTTTTAGGTGGTCGCACTGCCCTTCGGCTCGGTTTGAAGGTGCAGCATGCGAAAGGGCAGACTTTTACGGGGCGAGCATATCGGGGGCGAGTTTTGGACAACGTGGCGGCGAGGTCTGCTTTTTCGCGGCCCGGGAGTGGGAACAAGCCGATTTTCTGCGATGGCGGTACGACCCAAGCGCCAAAAGGTTCGTACGAACCGACTACGAGGACACTTACCTCAAGAACTGGTTGGAAGCGCAGTGGCCAAAGCCCGAATAGAATGAGGGCAACGCGGCAAGACGGGGATTAGGCGATTTTTGCCGGAGTGGGGGCCTAGGCAGCCCGCTTTCGCCTTCTATTGAGGAGGGCGGGCAGGGCAAGCAGGGCCAGGGCCATTGTCGCGGGTTCTGGCACGGCAGCGAGGGCCTGTTGTCCGACGATGGCGTGGATCTGCCTTGTCGGGTGGACGTCGTCCCAGAACAGGAACCTGTCCGGGTCGCCGCCGGTGGCGAGGTAGGAGTGGGTGACGTCTGTGAGGCCGTACCCGGCGGGGTTTGACCTGACGGTGTTGAACAGGGTGGCGACATCCAGCGAGTAGACGGTTGTGTCGCCGTGGGCGGAGGTGAACCCGCTGACCTGTGACGCGAGGGCGGCGTTGAACGCCTGGGTGAGCGCATTGGCCGGGCCTTCGAGCGCTGTGCCGACGTATCCGGGTGTGTAGCCGAGCCAGGGGAGGTTCGGCACGAGGATGTGCCTTCCGCCGAGCGCATGGACGGTTTCCAGGTGGGTGCGGACGTATCCGGCGACCTGGGTGGGGTTTGTCGAGCCGTTGAGGAAGTCGTTCCCGCCGATCCAGAGGCTGACGAGGTCGTTTGAGCCGAACGCCCCGACGTTTGAGGAGAACATTCCGAGCTGGGTTCCGAGGTTGGGGGTGCCTCCGGTGGAGAGGGTCGAGCCTGTGTTGGCCTCGGCACCGCCGAAGGCGTAGTTCGTACCGCCAGCGAGGGACGGGTTGGCGGAGAATCCCAGACCGGTGGCGAGGTGCTCTGCCCAGACCGGGCCGTTGCTGAACCTGCCGTTCCAGTAGGGTGCTGGCGGGTATGCGCCGAAGGTGAGGATCTTGACGTTTCCGGTGTCCGAGAGGCTGTCGCCGAAGGCGTAGAAGTTGGTGAAGGCCTGGGAGGTTGCCGCGCAGACGGCGGCGGCTGCGATGGCGACAGTCCGGAAGTTCATGGTCTGGGGGATGCTACCTGGGAGGGGCGGGTTTTTTTGTGCCTGTCCAGTCCCAGAGCCTTTGGACGTTGACGGCGTGCATGGTGTCGGCTTCTGGGGTTTCGACGACGATCGGGGTTTGTTCAAAGCGGGGGTCGTTGACGAGGCACTTGAAGGCTGTCGGGCCGATCTGTCCTTCTCCCAGGGCCTCGTGGCGGTCGACGCGGCTGTCGAGGGGTTTTTTGCTGTCGTTGCAGTGGACGACCTTGATGCGGTGAGTCCCTACGAGGCGGTCGAACTCTTGGAAGGTGTCGTTGTAGGCTTCTTCCGTCCTGAGGTCGTAGCCTGCGGCGAATATGTGGCAGGTGTCGAGGCAGACCTGGAGCCTTTGTGGGGCTTTGGTGAGGTCGAGGATCGTGGCGATGTGTTCGAAGCGGTGGTTGAGGGACGTCCCTTGGCCAGCGGTGGTCTCCATGAGGATGGTGACTGTCGGGTCGGTTTCGTCGAGGACCTGGAGGAGTGACTTGGAGGCTTCTTCGAGCCCTGTCTGTTCGCCTTGGCCCATGTGCGCCCCGACGTGGCTGACGACCCAGGGGATTTTGAGCTTGGCGCAGCGGGCGATCTCTGCCTTGATGCCGTTGATGGACTGCGCGCGCTTTTCGGGGTCTGGCGCGCAGAGGTTGATGAGGTAGGAGTCGTGGCTGACGATGGCTGCGGGGGAGACGCCGGTTTCTTGGAGAGCCTGGGCGAGGAGCGCGGCGTGTTCTTCGGTGACTTCTTTGGCCTTCCACTGTTGGGGGCTGTTGGTGAAGACCTGGACGGCGGTGCAGCCGATGGCGTGTCCTCTTTTGACGGCGTCATGGAGGCCCTTGCCGGTGGGCATGTGGGCCCCTATGAGTCGGGCTGGCATGGTTTGAGGTTACCGGACGATGAGCGTTGCGAGGAGTTTGAGGAACTGGGCGCGGGCGTTGCGCTCGAGCCAGGGTTCGTGGCCGCAGAGGGGGAGGCTGTGGTAGGCGATGTGGGGGATGTAGGGTTTGAGGTCTTGGAGGATGTGGGGGCCGGGGTGGGGGTCTTGTTCGCCTTGGACGAGTGTGACGGGGCACTGGATGCGTGTGAATCGTTGGGGCTCGACGGCTTCGGCCTGGAGGCGGAGGACGTCGGGCCAGGTTGCGGCGAGGGCGTTTGGGTCGTACTCTCCTGGCGGTCCGGGGTATGGGTCTGGGATTGGGTCGTAGACTTGGACGGAGGTGGCGTAGTGGGCATAGTCGGCAAAGGCCGAGGCTGACTCTTCGGGTGTTTTGGCGTTTTGGAGGGCGGCTTTGAGGGCGGCCTTTTTTGCGGGGTCGGTTCGTTCGGCGGTGCGCCGTTCGTACTCGGCGCGGGAGGTTTTGGAGTAGGTGCCGCACCCGACGAGGACGATGTTTTTGACGCTATCTGGGTGGGTGGCGGCGTATGAGAGGGCGAGCATGGCTCCCCAGGAGTGTCCGACGAGGGTCGGGTCTTTGGGGAGGAGGGTGGCGAGGTCTTCGACGTGGTTTTGGACGGTGAGGGGCTTGTTTTGTGCCCGTGTCTGGAGGACTTCTGCGCAGGGTGTCGCGAGGGCTTTGGCGAGTCCGTGGAGGGAGCCTTGGGCTCCTGGCCCTCCGTGGAGGAAGAAGGTTTTTGGGAGGGTGTTTGTGCTGTGGAGCCGGAGGGTCGCTATGGTCGGGAGGTTACCGTGGGTGGGGATTATCGCGGGTTGGGGTAGGTAGGATTTCTGTGTCGGTTTGTTAGGAGTCAAGAAAATATGACAACACTCGCTGTCCTATTGGTCTCATATGCGGGTCTTGGGCCGGTGCAGAGCGCAGAGCCTTGGCCGGTGCGGATATTGGTCTGCCAGGAGGGAAAGGGGCCGAAGTTCGCGGAGATCCCTGACGAGGGTTTGGAGGCTTGGGCCGAGAAGCGTTCGATGACCCTTGTCAAGTTGAAGGATCCTGAGGCGGAGGTTCTTTTTTCGGACGAGGTCGCTCCGCTCAAGAGCCTGGAGTTGGCGCGTGTGTTTTATGAGGAGGGGCTTGGTTCTGTGGGTTCGGCCTTTTCTGGTGACGGGAAGTTTGGTGCGATGGTGAAGGACTTCTTTGAGGCGAACCATTTATCCGACCTTTCCGAGACCGGGGACGCAAAGAATTTTGGCCTTGGGCTCTCTATCGAACTGACGATTGGGGGGAAGGTGACAGACGCCGGTCGGACGACATTCCGCCCGCAGTTCGAACGTGCGGGCAGCCCTCCTGCCGCCCCCAGCCACCCTGCGGCCAAGAGGCACGAGGGGAAGCCGAACATCCAGAACACGATGCTGAACCGGAGCGCTTGGCACGTGACGGTTGATCCGCGCAACCCTGTGACGAAGGTAGAGCAGAGCCGGATGGTCGCGGAGGCGTGGGCGATCGTGGCCAAGGAGATGGAAGACAAAGTGCGTTACGCGCACGCAGCCCACCGTGAGCTTTTTAACAAGTTGGTGGAGGCTTATGCCCCTGGGTTGGTGGGGAAAGTGCCGGGGATCGTCACCTATCGGGACATGCCCCAGTTCATGAAGGACAAACTGATGAACCAGGCGACGGTTTTTCCTGGGATGCTTGGTTTTGCGAGCAGCGCTGAGGCGAAGCAGTGGCTTGAGTCGAACCCGCAGTTCGGGATCAACGCCGAGGCCCAGTTGAGCCACCTTGCAGGATACGATGCGAAGAACGATGTTCGGTACTTCGACACGAGCATCCTTCAGGGCCCGAGGGGGTGAGGGGCCGTCAGGGGGGCCTGGAGTGGGTGGGGCAGGTACATTCCGTTTGATGGGGCGGTACCTGGCCTGTTTCAAGGCCTACGACATTCGAGGGAAGGTTCCGGGGGAGTTGAACCCGGAGGTGGCGAGGGCGGTCGGTCGGGCGTTCGTTTTGGAGACTGGTTCCAAGACGGTCTGCGTCGGGCACGACATCCGTTTGAGCGGGCCTGAGCTGTGCGAGGCGTTTATTTCCGGATTGAACGAGGAGGGCTGCGACGCTGTCCATTTGGGGATGGTGGGCACGGAGATGGTCTATTTCGCGACGGCCCACTACGGTTATGACGGTGGGGTGATGGTGACGGCGAGCCACAACCCTCCTGAGTACAACGGGATGAAGATGGTTCGGTCGGAGAGCCGTCCGATCAGCGGCGACAGCGGTTTGGGGGACATCGAGGCGACGGCTGCGCGGGTTTTGGAGGGTTCTGTCCCTGCGGGTCCGGGCGGCGGCGGTCGTTCGGAGCTGGACTGTTACAGCGACTTTGTGGACCATCTG
>CAZGER010000009.1:5425-13805 GCA_964524565.1 uncultured Chthonomonas sp.
TTCCTGTTGGTGGGATCAAGAGGATGCGGGTTTTGGCCTCGCCGGGGAACGGTGCGGCGGGGGTGGCGATGGACGCTTTGATCCCTCATTTGCCTGTCGATGTGGTGAAGATGCAGTGGGAGCCGGACGGGAGTTTTCCGAACGGGGTCCCGAACCCGATCTTGGAGGAGAGCCGGGCACCGATGGAGGCGGAGATGGCCGGTGGCGGGTACGACCTGGGTGTCGCGTGGGACGGCGACTACGACCGGTGCTTCTTTTTTGACGAGTCGGGGACGTTCATCGAGGGTTACTACATTGTGGGGTTGCTTGCGCGGGCGATCCTTGCTGGGAACCCTGGCGGTACGGTGATCTACGACCCTCGGCTGACCTGGAACACGTTGGAGATCGTTGCGGAGGCTGGTGGCAGGGCTGTGATGTGCAAGAGCGGCCACGCTTTTATCAAGGAGCGGATGCGGGCTGAGAACGCGGTTTACGGCGGCGAGATGAGCGCGCACCACTACTTTAGGGACCACTGGTACTGCGACAGCGGGATGATCCCTGTCTTGTTGGTGTTGAAGCTGGTTTCTGAGACTGGCAAGAGCCTTGGCGAGCTGGTTGGTTCGATGATGTCGCGGTTCCCTTGTTCTGGGGAGGTGAACAGCACTGTTGTTGACGTTGCCGGGACGCTTGCCCGGATCGAGGCTGAGTACGGTGACGGCGAGGTGGAGCGGACGGACGGTTTGAGTGTGGACTTTGGTGACTGGCGTTTCAACCTTCGTGGTTCTAACACTGAGCCTGTGATCCGTTTGAACGTGGAGTCTCGAGGGGACGTTGGTTTGATGCGTGAGAAGACGGAGTCGATCTTGGGTCTGGTGCGTTCGGGGTAGGGCCAAAAGACCTAGTGTTTTTGCTGGGGCTCCTGAGTCGTGCGGGGGTTGACGGCATAATTGTGTTGGTGACGGGTGCGTCTCGTCACCGCGGACGAAGCAGGAAGCATCGCCGAGCACCGAGTGGCTTGGTTCTCACAGGGAACTTAAGGAAGTTTGTGGGGTCGACCGAGCGGTTTGGTCAGGTGTGCGTTTTGCGGTAGTCCGCAACTCAATTGGAGTAACGCACAAACAATGAACAAGACACTGAAGATCGCTCTGAGCGCTGTGTTGGGCGTCGCCTTGGTTGCGCCGGCCTATGCTCAGAACTTCCCAGACGTGCCGGAAAACCACTGGGCATACGGCGCTCTGGCCAATCTCAAAGACAAGTGCCTTTTCGGTTATCCGGACGGATTCTATCGCGGTTCTCGCATGATGAGCCGCTACGAGTTCGCCGTGGCAATCGACAAGTGCTGGCAGCAGATGATGGCGCAGTTCGATGCACTGAACCGCAAAATCGACAGCATGCCTTCCGGCGGTGGCGCGAGCCAGGCCGACGTTGACGCAATGAAGCGGCAGATGGCCGACCTTCAGAGCGCTGTCAACGGCATGAAGGGTTGGGGCACTGCCATTGCCGACCTGCAGAAGCTGATGAAGGAGTTCGAGGCCGAGCTTTCCGACGTCGTTGCCGACATGAGCGCCATGAAGAAAGACATGGCCGACATGAAGAAGCGGCTTGACGGTATGGGCATGGGTTCGGGCGACAGCGTTGGCGGCTTGAAGATCGGTGCAACGGTCGACACGCTGGTCCTTGCTGGCCAGAGCATCAGCAACCGTTTCGGCATCATGCCGGACGGCACTCTCCTTGGCGAGGGTAGCGGCAGCTACGCTGGCGTCCCGGTCGGTTTTGACCGCGACCTGAGCGTGTTGCACCAGGCGACGGTGAAGATGAGCGGCGAATCGGGCGACATTTCCTACAAGGGTGCTGTCGTTGTCGGCAACATCTTTGACAGTCTGGGCGACCTTTCGACGCCGACGGGCGGTTCGAGCTTCTCGACCGGTCCGACGGACGTTTACTTCCAGGAGTTCAACGCGACTTGGAACAGCAAGCTGGTCGGCCAGGGCGTGAAGACGACCCTTGGTCGGTTCGGCCACCAGGTCGGTGAGTACGCTTGGAAGCGCACGAGCTACACTCGCGACTACTTCCACAACGAGTACCGCGACAACGGCGACTGGTACATCGACGGCGGGATGTTCGACTTCAGCTTCGGCAACGTCAACCTTTCCGTCTTTGGTGGCAACGTGAGCAACCAGATGTCGGTTAACGGCATGGGTTTGAACCCGCAGTCCTTCTACCAGGGCAGCGGCATGTTGGATCGCACCCTGGGTGTCCAGATGGGCTTCAACATCGGTGAGAACGGCAACGTTGGTCTCCACTATCTGTGGCAGGACCGCGACGACCATTCCACGTTCCCGGCCGGCAACAACCGCCGCACGATCTTTGGTGGCACGGTGAACTTCTCGTTCAGCAACATCAAGTTCCACGGTGAGTACGACCAGTCGCACGTTGGTTACAACCAGACGAACAACCCGACCTTCAACAGCAACAACACTGCTTGGGAAGGCGGCCTTAAGTACGATGGTGGCAACTGGGGCATCGGTGGTGGTTACCGCCGAGTCGAAGGCCGCTATGCTGGCGAAGGCGACTGGGGTCGCGTTGGCACGTGGTGGAACCCGCGGAACGTCGAGGGCTTTAACGGCCACCTGATGTTCAAGCCGAACGACAAGATCCGCATCTGGGCCGGTGGCGAGGTGCTTGAGCGAGCAACGGCAGGCGAGGGTGGATTCCTCGACTTCGGTGCAAGCGACAAGGCCACGACGCTGTTCGCAGGCTTCAAGTACATGTTGAACGAAAGCTTCAACGTGGGCGTGAAGTACGAGGACGTGAAGTTCGACTACGCAGGCGCTGATCCGTATCAGCGGTGGTTGACGGTCATGTTCGGCTACAACGTTAGCAACAACGCCAAGCTGAGCCTTTCCTACACCTACGCCGACGCGAACGGCCAGGGCAACGGCGCTCCGATCTTCTTCGGTGGCGGCCGGTTCACGGGTGGCCTCCTGGGCACCCAGCTCACCGTCCGGTTCTAAGGGACCTTACGAAGAGCAGACGGCCCCGGGCAGAGATGCCTGGGGCCGTTTTTTTGCGTCTGTGTGCGGGTCAGCGGCTTTGGCACGTCAGTATTAGAGGAAGAGGAACCATGAAGAAAACACGTGAGTCCCGGCCAGCCTTTCGGTTGGCGGTCGTTGCGGCCTTGAGCCTAGGTCTGGTGGGGGTCGGTGCACCGCAGTTGCGCGAGGTTATCAAGATCCTGGGTGTGGGCGCGGCCGTGAAGCAGTTCGGCCCTGACATCAACAAGGGCATGAACAAGCTGACGGGGCACAAGGATTCGAGCGCGAGCTACACGAAGGTCGTTCCGATCATCACGGTCGGTCTGAACTCTCGTGGGGCGATCGGCGCGGCCCAGGTGATGGGAGCGCGTCGGAACGTGGACAGGGTGCGGGCGGTGGCATCGCCCCAGGCCGAGCTTTTTGGCAAGGAGATCATGCTGAGGGCGTTGATCCCTGTCGACACGGACGACCCCACGAAGATGGCGAAGTTGAAGGCTGTCGATGGTGTCGGTGTGAGCGGGATCGTCGATCTGAAGCTGTAGGCGGCCCACCGGGTGCATCCGGACGCTGAAACCCGGTAGAACTGGGGAATGCGTTTTGGATTTTTGGCGACGCTTGCCGGGGCGGGCCTGTCTGCCGTCAGTTTTGGCCAAGTCATCAAGCGGACATCCGACCCGGCTGTCTCTCCCGACGGTTCGACTGTGGTGTTCGCTTGGCAGGACGACCTTTGGTCGGTGCCGACCGAGGGTGGCGCGGCCAGACGCCTGACGGTGAACGACGCGGAGGAGTCGTTCCCTGCGTGGTCGCCGGACGGCAAGTGGGTCGTGTTCGCCTCGAACCGGTACGGGAGCCTGGACGTTTTTAGGATGCGTCCGGACGGGACGGGTGTCGAGCGGCTGAACTTTGAGAGCTCGAACGACTATCCGACGTGCGTCGGTGCGGACGGGACGGTTTACGGTTACTCGACAGCGTGGGGCAGGATCGGTCTTTTTAGCCTGAAGCCGGGTCGGGACCTGGTGCAGTTGACGATCCACCCGTTTGAGATGTTCTATTACGCGGACGTTTCTCCGGACGGGAGGTCGATGGTGTTCAACACGGCTGGGAGCCCTTCGCACTGGCGGGTTCCGGGGAAGGCCGGTTCGAACACGGCGGAGGTGTGGTCGGCGGCTGTCGGCACGCCGCTTGGTCAGATGACCCAGGTGACGCGGAACGACCGTTCCGACCTGTTCCCTCGGTACCTGGACGGGGAGACGCTGGCGATCGTTTCGAACCGTGGAGGGGCGCCGAACATATGGACGATCGACACAAAGGGGGGGAGGGCCAAGGCGGTGACCTCGTTTGTGGACGGGACGGTTCGGGGTTTGACGGTGAGCCGGTCGGCGCGGGTGGGGGTGTTCCAGAAGGACTCTGAGATCTGGTCGGTGGACTTTAAGACTGGCTCTGCCAAGCCGATCGTGGTGAGCGCGCCTGACGACAGTCGGCGGATCCCGGTGATCGAGACGACGCTGACGGGCGGGATCTCGAACTATTCTGTCTCGCCGAACGGGAAGCTGCTGGTGGCGGAGGCTCGGGGCGACATTTTCCTATTGCCTTCTGCGGGTGGCACGACGCGTCAATTGACGACGAACCCGAGGCAGGACTCCAGCCCGCAGTGGCTTGACGACGAGTCGGTGCTTTACGTGTCGGCGGGGAGCGAGAGCAGGCGCACTTTGCGGGTTTTGAAGACGGACGGAAGCTCGCGGGAGTTCTATGCCGGTGCGAACGACGCGCTGGCGCCGGTTGTTTCTCCTGACCGGAAGTGGGTGGCTTTCCATTCTGGCAACAGGGACCTGATGGTGGTGCCTTCTTCGGGCGGGGTTCCGACGAGGGTGTTCTCGGCGGACTTTTCGACGGCTTATTACGGGGCTTCGGCGTTCCGATGGACGCCGGACAGCTCGATGCTTGCCGTGGCCTCGACCGAGAGCCGGTCGATCGGTCTGTACCTTGTGCCGGTTTCTGGTGGCCAGCCGGTTTTGGTGACGCGGGTCGGGAAGGGTTCGAGCGTGCCTGGTGTGACGCCGGACGGCCGGACGATGTTCTTTGGTGCGACGCAGGGCAACGACTTTAGCGAGATCCGGGCGAGCACCCAGCCTTTGTACGCTGTCGACCTTGCTCCTCGGGGCATGACTTTTTCGGAGGACGACCTTGACAAGGTGAACGATCCTCCGGCCAAGGCCGATGGGAAGGTCGAGGTGAAGGTGGTCGCGGCGGGGCTGGCGGACCGGCTCCGGAAGTTCGGGTCTTTGGACGTTGGCGGGGTGTGGCCGGGCCAGGGTGGCAGCTCGATCTTTGCAAACGTCGACGGGCAGCTTTCGATCGTTGATGTTTCGAGCGGTTCGTCGCGTCCTGTTGCGGGTGTGACGGGTGGCGCGAGCGACGTTTCGGTGTTTGGGAGCCGGGTTTATGTGCTCCAGCGGGGGACTCTGTCGATCTTGGGGCAGCAGGGGCCGGTGCCGGTGCGGTTTTCGGTGACTGTCCGGCGCGACCAGTCGGAGGAGGAGTCCGCGTTGTTCGACGAGGCTTGGTGGGCGATGAAGAACCTGTTTTACGACCCGTCGATGCACGGGAAGGACTGGGACGCGACCAAGCGCAAGTTCGGGGCGATGGTGCCTTTCTGCACGAGCAGGGGGGACTTTTACGACCTGATGGAGGAGCTTGTCCAGAGTCTGGACAGCTCGCACCAGGGTGCGACGAGCAGCGAGGTGTTTCGTGCTTCGGCGAGTGAGACGACGGGTTGGCTGGGGGTGGACTTTGACCCGGCGCAGGCGGCTTTGGGCCGGTACGTGGTGAGCCACGTTTATTCTGGCGGGCCGTCGGTGAACCCGGAGTGCGAGCTTGCGGTGGGTGACGTGGTCGTTGGGATCAACGGGACGAAGCTGGGCGGTCCGGTGCCGCTCTCGCTGGCGATGCGGGGGACCGTTGGACGGAAGACGATGGTGGAGGCGGTGCGGGGTGGGAAGACGGTCGTGTTCGCGACGAAGCCGATCTCGTTCGGTACTGTGGCCGGTCTTGCGTATGTCGACTGGGTGAAGTGGAACCGGTCGCAGGTCCACTCTTTGAGCGGTGGGAAGCTGGGCTACATCCACATCCGTGGGATGGACGAGCCGAGCCTTGACACGTTCTTGACGGAGATCGCGACCGAGATGGAGGGCAAGTCGGGGTTGGTCGTGGACGTGCGCTACAACGGTGGCGGGTACACGAGCCACATCATTTTGAACGTGATGCGGAAGATGCCTTGGTTGATCCGGACGGGTCGGGATTTGCCCGGGCTTGAGTTCAGCGAGAACATGTACCGTGGGAACTCGCTGGAGCTTCCGGCGGCTTGTCTGACGAACGAGTACTCGTTCAGCAACGCTGAGATCTTTTCTGAGGGGTTCCGGCAGATGAAGCTGGGGCCGATCGTGGGCGAGGCGACGGGCGGGGCGGTCATTGGGACATCGAGCTATCCGTTGTTCGACGGTGGGGCGATCCGGATGCCAGCGTCGGGGGCGTACACGGTGGGCATGGAGAACCTGGAGGGGAACGGCAGGGAGCCGATGTTCTCGGTGCCGTGGGATCCGAACCTGTGGATGTCGGGTCGGGACAGCCAGTTGGAGCGTGCCGTCCAGGAGCTGGTGAAGGCGCTCCGTCCCGGTTAGGGCGGTTCGTCCTTGCTGGTCATGAGCCGGGCTTTACGCCCGGCTCTTTGTTTGTGCGAATGCAGGTAATTCTGCCTAGGGGCGGGTGGGAGTGGCTGCGGAACACGTCCTGTGGGTCTTGGGGGAGGCCCGCGCGGTACGTTGATGTCAATACGGACTCTGGGGGCATTCGGCAGTCTGGCACTGAGCCTGGCTGCCTCGTTTGCGTTCGCTTCGGGCGGTTCGCGGAGTCCGCTGGTGCAGGACAAGCTCTACGATTTTCTTGATGCGGCGGAGTCGGCGGCGGCGGCGGGTGAGTTCGCGAAGTCGCTGGCTTACAGCGAGGCTGTCTTGCACAAGGGGCCGGTGAAGGTCTCGGTGGACTTTGCCGAGGTCGATGCGACGCAGTTTCCTGAGGCGGCGAACGCGGTGCAGCGGGCCTTTGAGCTTTGGGAATCGGCGCTGGACGGGGAGGTGAAGTTCGAGTTGACGACCCCTGCGGACGCGAACCTGCGGATCCGGTACCAGTCCGGGGTGCGGGTGATGGGGCAGGAAATCGCGGGGTACGCGGTCTGGTCGCGGCAGGTCTATGACTGGGGCGGCGGACGGTTTTCGACGCGGACCTCGGGGGACATCACTTTGCGGACGACCGGGCCGGCGGGCGGTCTTTTCACCGAGGACCAGATGGTCCATGCGGCGGCGCACGAGATCGGCCACTTTCTTGGTCTGTGGGACAGTCCGCGGGTGGGCGACCTGATGGGCCCGATGCGTTTGGACCGTCCTGCGCTGGCTTTAAGCGCGGCGGAACTGGGGGCGATCTCCGGTGCCAGGGGCAGGGCATTTGAGATCATGAACCTGTGCCTTTCGCGCTGAGGCGGTCCTGGCTGGCCGGTAGGATAGGCCCGTGAAGTGGATCTGGACGGCGCTGGGTGCGAGTGCGGGTCTGCTTGCATACGGGGCGGTTTTTGAGATCGACAAGCTGACGGCTGTGCGCCGTCGGCTTTTTTTGCCATCGTGGCCAGCGGGACTGGACGGGTTCCGGATCGGTTTTCTTTCGGACCTGCACGTTGGGGACCGGACGACGATGGCGATGTCGATCGCAGCCTTGGAGTGGCTGAGGGAGGAATCGCCGGACGTGGTGGTGTTCGGGGGCGACTTTGTCCACAAGTGGACCCCGGAGACGATGGCGATGCTGGAGTTCAGCCTTTCTGGGGTGACGGGCCTTGGGTGCCCGGTGCTGGGTGTGCTGGGCAACCACGACTATTGTGGCGGGCTCTCTGACACCGGGATCGAGGCGATCCGGTCGTCTGGGGTGACGCTGTTGCGGAACGAGTGCATCGAGACCTGCGGGGTGCAGTTTGTGGGGATCGATTCTGCGACGGAGGGTCGGGACGATTCTGGCCTGGCGTTTTCTTTTGTCCGGCCGGACGCTCCTGCGGTGGTCTTGTGGCACGAACCGGACATGGCGGACTATCTTCCGACCCGGGCCGACCTGATGTTGAGCGGGCACTCGCACGGTGGGCAGTTCAAGACGCCGTGGGGTTGGGCCCCGGCTGCGCCGCGATTGGGGAGGAAGTACCTGGAGGGGTTTTTTCCTGGTCTTTCGACGCCGCTATATGTGAGCCGGGGGGTGGGGACGACAGGGCCTCCGAGCCGGATGTGCTGCCGTCCGGAGGTGGCTGTGCTTTCTGTTTCGGGCTCAAAAACCTA
>CAZGER010000010.1:0-13762 GCA_964524565.1 uncultured Chthonomonas sp.
CCGCCGACATGCTCACCCAGGCGTACCATCAGTTCCTCAAAGCCGCCAAATCCACGCAGTCAGGAGACCTCCACGCCGCTATAGGCGACCTCTACCGGCGCTACGGTCGCCTGTCCGACGCCATCCACGAACTCGAAGAGGCAGCCAAGCTCGAACCGCAAAACGCCTACATCCACTACCGGCTCGCCGAGCTCCTCCGCAAGGCCGGATACCCCAAGGCGGCCAAACCCGCGATCCTCGCCGCAGTCGCCGCCAAGCCCGACGACCCCTTCTACCATTACTGGCTCGCCGACCTGCTCATCGAGCTCCACGATTTCTCCGAAGCGGCAAAAGCGGCACAGGCAGCTGTCGAGCTCTCACCAGGGGACGACCACCTCCTGCAAGTTGCCGCCGTTGCGCTCTGGGGAACCGGCAAACGCCCAGAAGCGGTCCGCGCCGCAAGGCTCGCCAACGACCTCGCCGAGCACAACCTGGCCAACGTCGTCCTGCTCTCGGCCCTTCTGTACCACTCCGGACAGGCGGAAGAGGCCTCGCAGGAGTCCGCCCGCCTCCGCCAGGCCGATGAGTACGACTACGACCACGTTGGCAGGCTCCTCGCCCACGTCGGGATCCAGCTGGATTTCAAGGCCACAAAACCCGGACTCGCCTAGGACGCACCGTACCGACAGGCCAACATATGCGTCATATCGGCAAGGGACAAGGAACACCCGGCCGTCACGACAACGGAGACACAAGCCAATGACGACAACTAAAGCACTGACGACACTTCTCGCGTCCATCCTCGCCGTTGCAGCGGTCGCCGGAGCCGTCGTCGCCCCAAAGCGGGTCTATGTCGGAGACTCGGCGCTGTCCCTCGTCCTTGATGGCAGCCTAGGCGACGCCGCCGTCGAAAACGTCACCGACGACGAGGACTGGGTCGTCAAAGCGACCGACTACACCGTCGAAAGCGACATCTACGTCCTCCAAGTCTCCGTCTTCGAAGGCAAAAAGGGAACCCAGGCGACCACCGCGTTCCTCCGCACCGTCGCCAAAGACATCATCACCGGACTCAGCGGAAAGGGCTCCAAAGTCGAGCTCGTTTCGAACAACGAGGAAAAGGTCGACGAAAAAGCCGCCATCCGCCAAACCCACAAGGTCACCGATGCAGACGGGACCGTCGTCGTGAAGTCCACCCTCATCGGCGACGGCCAAAACGTCTACTTGGTCATGGGGGTCTGCTTCCCCGATGTCAAAGGCTCGGTCGAAGGCATCGACAAGATCATGAGGTCGGTCCGCTACAAGAGCGGCCTCAAATCCTAACTACCCGGTCTGCGCCCGAAAGCCCGCCGCACCAAGAGGAGCGTTGGCGTGCATCTCCAGAGTGCTGTACGCCGTCACCAGCGAACCCACCACCCTTGACGCAGAGCTCCGTGGGCTCGAAAGCACGAACGGCTTGCACGCCCGCGTAGCCTTCGCCACCGTCCGCTCGTCCGGGATCCAGCCCCTGAACGTGAGCGTCCCGCGGACCGGCCCCAAGAACGAAAGGAACTTCCCGAACAGTTCATGGGCTTCCTTGGCCGACTGGACCCTGTTTGCCACGACGCTCACCCTATGGTCCGGCCTGGCCTGGAACGCCGCCCGTACCGTCACAAACGCGTCGTTGACACCCGTCGGATCGGGAGAGAGAACAACAAGCACCTCGTCGGCCATGTGCAGCATCGAAAGGTTGTTTGGGTGCGCCCCTGCGGCAGTGTCGACCACCACGACGTCGAACCCAAGGCCGAACCGCCCGTAAGCCGCGCCGATGTCAGAAAGCGCAGAGTAGTGCAATCCGGCGCACTCCATTGCGCCCGGCTCACCTGCCAGCACCTGGATCCCAGCCGGGCCGGGAGTCAGGGCGTTCAGAGTGTCCACCCTGCTGGCGACAACGTCGGCCAGACTGGTCTCTGGCTTGATCCCAAGCGCCACATGGACGTTCGGAGCGCAAAAGTCGGCATCGATCAGCGCGACCCGCAAACCCCTCTGGGCAAACCCGATCGCCAGGTTGCACGAGAGCGTTGTCTTGCCAACCCCGCCCTTGCCACCGGTCACCGCGACGACCTTGGTCGGCCTAGATCCCCACTCGAGCGTGGCTTTCGTGCGGTCCACGACCTTCTTCAGCTTCTTGGCCTTGTGCGTGACACTGTCCACAAGGTCGTTCAGCTCCGGGACAGCCTTACGGCCGCAGTGCGTCTCCAAGGCTGTCTGCAGCGCCTGCGCCGGGACACGGACAAGCACCAGCTCGCGCTGGAGCCTGAACTGGACCTCGCCCATCAGCGCCAGGTCCACCGGCTCTGCCGTCGCGCAGACTAGGCGGCTTCCGTCCATCTTCAGCGGCAGCAGCCTGCACTGCCTCGCATAACTGGGCGGAAGGTAAGAAAGGGCTCCTTGCTCGGGGGTCAGCCAATCCTGCCATTGGCCCCCTGCAACACCGTCGAACATAGTTGAATGATCCTCCGGGTGCAAAGTTCCATGCCCCGGCGAAACGAACCGGGGCACAAATACGGGATTTGCCTAACCTGGCAACAAGACCCTGGAACTACACGCCGGTCCGGTCCACGACCGAGTCGACAGCCACGTTCGCCGCCCTCAGCCGCGCACAAAGGATCCGGCCGATGTTCAACAACAGCGTCCGGCCGATCTCCGGCTCGACGTTCATCAGGTTCCACAGGTCTTTGTTGTTGATCGAGGCCACCTTTGTCCCACCCGCAGAAACGGCCGTCGCTGACCGTGGCTTCTGGTCGATCAGAGAGATCTCACCGATCACGCTCCCAGGACCCGCCTCCGCGATCACCTCGCCGCTGAATCCCCGAATGACCGCCTTGCCCTCGATCACGATCATCAGGTCCGCATCGTCAGAAAACTGTCGCAGCAAGGTGTCCCCGCCGCTAAACTCGCTCACCGTGGCAAGCGCCGCGACAGAATCGATCTGCCGCGAGTCAAGGCCCTGCATCAAGTAGTTCCCCCGCAGGGCGTCGATCACTTCAAGTGCCATAGAACCAAGTATGCCAGTAGAAGACCCGATATTGCCCACCGCAACCCCTTCTAAAGCTGAAACTGAAAAAGCCCCTACCAAACACCATGGTGGAAAACCCAGCACTTTTACCGGGTCATTCCTCCGCGACATTTGCTAGCATGGACGAGGTGGGTGAATTTTTAATAAATGAGCCTCCGCGTATTTCAATGGGCTGTGTGTGCTCTTGGAGAACGAAATCAAATGAAGAAAAATCTATTCATCGCATGTGCGATCGCTGTGGCTGCCGGATCTAACGCCGCTAGTCTCACAACGACGTTCGTCGGTGGTAACAGCTTCGCAGGCAACATGGTCGACGTGAACGTGTTGGCAGGCGGCGGTATCACCATCACAGGGTTCGATATCCATCTGGCGACAGATGCCAACTCGGTCCCCATGGTCGTCGACATCTACACCCGCACCGGCACCTATGTCGGCAACCACACCAGCTCCGCTGGCTGGACGCTCATGGGTTCTGACACGGTCATCTCGGCTGGCAACGGCAACCCGACCGCTGTCAACATCGGTGGCGCCCTGTCCGCTGGCGTGCACGGCATGTTCGTGTTCCTGCGCGACTGGACGACCAACCCGCCGTCCAACGGTGGCCCGGTCATGAACTACACGAACCTCAACGGTTCGAACCACTTCTACAGCAACGCCGACCTCACCATCACCGGTGGCATCGGACGCGGCAACTCGGTCGGCGGCGATCCGTTCGCCAGCGGCGTCTTTGGATCCCCGGGTTCCACGACCAACGGCCGAATGTGGAACGGTACGATCCACTACACCACGGTTCCCGAACCGGCAACGATGACCCTTCTGGGCCTCGGCGCGCTGGCTCTGATCCGAAAGCGAAAGGCCAACTAAGCCACAAAGAACAAAACCGGGCCGGTCGCACCTGCGACCGGCCCGGATCTTTTTGCCCGACTACCGGACCTCGACTTCGTCCTCGAACACCTTCCCGCCGACTGTGACCCGGATCTTGTACTTCCCCTTGGCGACGTACTCCGCCCGCCTCTGAGCGTACCGGTCCTTCATCGCCTCGTCAGGGTCGTTCGCGTTCCTCACCGGCTCGGCCTTCGCCCTGGGATCGCCCGGTTTCAGCATCAGGCCCAGCGTCAGGAAGTTCAGGCCCTTGTCGACCTTCACAGCCTTGCTCACCACCGCCTTGCCGTCTCCGCCGAGCAGCTCGAGCTGGCCGTCCCCCTGGTTGAGCGTCCAAAACGTCCACGAAACCTCCCGGTCCCGATACACCGGGTCGGCGAACGGCTGGGCACGGTCGAACGGCCACCGGTCACGGCCCGTCGGCACGTCCAGCGCGAACTTGTGCCACTCCTTCGCCCGGACCTCGCTGTCGCACTTGTAGAGCCAGTCCGTGCTCACCGCCCAGACAGACCGGGCGTGGCTGGCGATCACCATCTCCTTGGCCTTCGGCTGGATCGCGATGTCGTGGACCGGAGTGTGCATGATCCCGCCACCGTAGCTCATCCACGAACCACCCCGGTCCAGCGAGACATAAACGCCCATATCGGTCCCGACGTACAAGATGTCCTCGTTCGAAGGGTCCTCCCGAACCGTGTTCACCGGCTCAAACGGCAGGTTGGCCGAAATCGAGCGCCAAGTCCTGCCCGAGTCCTCGCTCATCCAAACGTACGGAGTCCACTCGTCCTGCCGGTAACCGTTCTGGCTACAGTAGATCCTGTCGTCCTTGAAACGGCTCGCCACGACCCGCGTCACCCACCGCTCCTTGGCCGGCGTCGCGATGTCAACCCAACTCAGGCCAGAGTCCGGAGTCATCTTCACCGTCCCGTCGTCACACCCCACATAGACCTTCCCAAACTGGAAGAAGCTCTCGGCGATCGTCGTCATCGTCGAAAACGGGACGTCCCCGTTCGGCAGCCCTTTCGTCAGGTCGCCGCTCAGCGCTGAATAGGCGCGTCCTTGGTTGAACGAGCGGTGCAGACGCTGGCTACCCAGGTACACGATGTCCGGGTGGTGGGGGGAGATCAAGATCGGCGAGATCCAGTTGTAGCGGAGCGCAGGCTCGCCCCTGCCCGCAGCAGCCCTGGCGTTCCAACGCTGGTTCGTCAGCTGGTTGAACGCCGAGTGCGCGCCGAATTGCGACGCCGTGTACACCAGGTCGCCCCCTTCCCTGGGATCGACCGCCAACGCGCTGCCGTCCCCACCGCCGATGTCTTCCCACAGGTCACGGTTGCTCAGCCCAGGCCGATAGCTGCTTGGCCCCCGCATCGTCCCGTTGTCCTGCAGACCGCCGAAGATCCGATAGGTCGGCTTGTCGTCGACGGCGATCGTCGTGAACTGACCGACCGCCAGGTTGTTCCAATGGGTCCACGTCTCACCCGCGTTGTACGAGGCATAGATCCCTCCGTCGTTGCCAGAAAGCATCCGTTTGGGGTTCGTCGGGTCCACCCACACAGAATGGAAGTCAACGTGCATCGACCTGCCAGAGTTCTCCCATGTCGCACCCGCGTCCCGCGACCGCAACTGGAACAGTCCGAGCGTGTAAACCTCGTCCGGATCGTGCGGGCTCACATAGGCGTGCGTCCAGTAATATCCGCCGTGGTCGCCAAGGTCCGGCCTGGTCTTGACCCAGGTCTTGCCAGCGTCGTCAGACCGCCAGACCTCCGCCAGGTTCAGCTCCATGTCGAACACCGCCGGGTTCCGCTTCAGCATCAGCTCCGCCAGACCGGCCAGGTCCGTGGTGCCTTCCAAAAGGCCCTTCACGACGTCCTTGACCTCGGTGCCCTGGGGCATGTAGGGCCGTAGGAACCCCTCAAGCGTCCTAGCATCGATCTTCTTGACCGCCTCCAGGCTCATCCGCCGGAACTTCGCCAACGTCAGCTGCCCGCTAGGGGTGAAATCGTCGTGCTCGTCGGTCTCCGGGTCATATGCCTGGTTGTCAATGAACACATAGACCCTCTTCGGGTCGCTCGGCGCGACAGCCAAAGCCGCGCGGCCCATCGCCACACCGCTCGGGACACCGGCCAGCTTCGCCCAGGTCTTGCCCCCGTCGACCGATTTGTACAGCCCCGATCCCGGCCCAGACTCCAGCATGTTCCAGGCGCGCCGGTCCCGCTCCCACATCGTCGCATAGACGGTGCTGGCGTTCGTCGGGTCAATCGCAACGTCAAAGCAACCGGTCCGCTCGTCCCCTTTCAGCACACAGACCCAAGTCTTGCCCCCGTCAACCGTCTTGTAGAGCCCACGGTCGCCACCCTGCGAGTACAGCGGCCCCAAAGCCGCCACATAAACCGTGTTCGCGTTCTTCGGGTCGATCACAACCCGGCCGATATGGTGCGACTCGTGCAGTCCGACGTTCGCCCACGTCTTCCCAGAGTCCGTGCTCTTAAAGACCCCCGTTCCTGCATAGCTCGTCCTCTGGCTGTTCGCCTCGCCAGAACCCAGATAGATCGTCTTGCCGTCCGCCGTCGTGTCAAAGTCGCCGATCCCAAACGCGCTCTGATTGTCAAAAAGCGGCGTCCAGCTCTGTCCCTCGTTGTCCGTGTGCCACAGCCCCCCAGTGGCAAACGCGACATAGATGTCCTTCAGGCTGTTGCGCGGCACCGCAATGTCGACGACCCTCCCGCCCTGCACCTCCGGGCCGACGCTCCGCCACATCACGTTCTTGAACGGAGACTCCCTCAGCATACGCTCACGTTTGGCAAACGCGTCCAACCGGACCGACATCGGCATCGCCTTCACGTCAGGACGGTGGAACTGCTCCCGCTCCTTGAGCTTGTCGTTGGGATCGCGCAGTTTCAGCGGGTTGTCCTGCGCCTGGTAGAGCAGGGAAGCGGCTAGCAAGGTCAAAGACATCGACTGACAGTATTGCAAAGCCAGACCGCTTGTTGCAAAGTGTTACACTGGCTCTATGCTGAACACTTTCATCCTTGCTGCGGGACTAGTCTCCGGTCCGGCCCCAAGGTCGCAGGTGTGCGTGGACACAACGATGGCAGTTGTCTCACTCACCCGGGACGACATATCCAGCGTCTCGTCGCCCCTGGCCGGGTTCGACCTCAAAAACCTGCCAACCCCAAGCCAGGCGCTAGGCGCATACACCACGTCCATCCGTGGGCTCCAGTCCAAGGGAGCCCTCCAGGGGCTCGACGCCACCGCTCTGACCAACGACGCCTTCGGCGGGACAGTCTCGATCCGTGGCATGGACCTCCAGTCGATCGAGGTCCTCAAGGGCCCTTCCGGCACCCTCTACGGCAGCGAGCTTGGCTTCCAGTTCACCGGTGGAGCCGGCACCATTTGCGTCCCTACCAAGGGCAACTACCAACCGATGGTCGCCGTCACCCCGATGTTCTTCAACTCGTTCAACTTCGAAGACCTCTACGTCTCCCTCGAAACGGTCCAGTCCAACCGCATCCGCGCCCTCTGCGGAGCGATGAAGAAGGCAGAGCCGGACGCTAGCGTCAGCTTCATCCCCGTCCCCTGCAAGGACAAGGTCATTGTCGCCCTCGCCAAGATCACCGAAGCCTCCCGCATCCGCGGCCCGTGGGACCAGGCCAGAATGTGGATCTACACCGACCGCGCCACCCTGACCGAGATCAACGACCGACTGGCGCCCGCCGTCAGTGGCTCCCGATACGTGGACGCCCTCCACGATGTCTTCGAGGCAGAGGGCCTCGGCAGCAAGGACCTCGAAAACTCCAAGATGTTCGATCCCGCCCTGGTCTGGGCTGATGCCTCCTCGGCAGCCTGGTTCTGCCGGATCATGGCCAACAACCAGGCCAAGGCCCTCGCCAAGGAGCTCTCCTCCAACACCGCCGGCGCAAAGGCCTTCTTCAAAGGTGACGCCACCGATGGCAAAGACCATCTCGCCGCGATCCTGCCCGCCCTCCTCGCCGTCGTCGACAAAGACGTCCTGGTGGGAACCCTCACCTTCCTCACCAAGGTCGTCCCCCAGCCACAGATGTCCTGGGTGACGAAGGTGCAACGGCTCAACGAGCTCAAGTCCCACCAAGACCCCAGGATCGCCAAGCTCGCAGCCGAGGCCGCCCTGCGCTACGGGGTCTGAACAAAAAAAGCGGGGCAGGGAATCCACCCTGCCCCGCTACGCGACCACCTTACTTGAACGCCGCCGCGACCTCGTCCAGTTCCACACCCAGCACAGCCGTCGCGATCTTTTGCAGATCGGCCTTCTCGCCCCTAAAGTGGAACGTCCGGTGGATGTGCCGGATCGACCCGCCAGGGGCCAGCGCCGCCGCCGGAGACGAGGTCTCCAACTCGTAGAACGGGCCAAGCGTCGAACCGCTATCGTTCGGGCCGTCGTTGTACGAGTTCACAACGTCCCCGCCGAACGGCTTCTCCTGGTTGGCGACCCATTGCGAGTTCACGTAGTCCGTCACACCCTCAGGCTTGGTGTACTGCACGATCGTCAGCAACCCCCGAACCGGGTCCCAACTCCCCACGACGTCCTTGGCCCGGAGCGGACCAAGCCCGATCTTCGACCGCTTCTGACCGTCCGCCTTGAACGCCACAAAGTCCTTCGTCACCTTCAACCGGTCCGCATCGACCTTGCCAAAGTAGTCGTCGTTCACCACGATCCCGTGGGTCGCCTCCGGCCCCGCGACATACGGCGCGACCACGTTGGTCGTCGCCGAGTGCTTGAACATCCCCAATATCCAGACCGAAGGCATCCCCGTCTCTTTCGTCCAAGCCTCCTTGCCCGTGTTCAAAACCTGGTTGTCAGACTCGTACCCAACGGTCTTGACACCCTTGGGAACCTGCACCTTGAGTGCCTTCTCGACCCCCGCAAGGTCGAACAGCCGCACCTCGCGCGTGATCTCCATCTCCAGCGTCGTGCCGGCATAGTTCACCAGGCTGCTCTTTTTGCTGAACGAGGCGGAACTTGGCCCAGTCGAGCGCACGTCAAAAGCCTCCGTGTCGATCAGCGCCGGAGTCTGCCAATGGTCAAAGTCCTGGGCGTCACCCTTGGCAAAGAACACTGAGAACTGCCCGCCCTCCGGCCCCAGCCAGAACCTGTCCTCACCGCCCCAAACGTTGATGTGCCGCTCGATCTTCCCAGACTCGATCAGGCTCCGGTTGATCCAGCCGTTCCCCTCCAGACTCCCAGCGTCCGCTGTCGAGGTCATCACCCGGCCCTGCCAGCGCGGAACGATCGCCACTTGGGGGCCGCCCGCCTTGCCCAGGACGATCGTGTCCGGAGCGTGCTGCTTCAAAAAGGCGACCTCAGCGTCAAAACTCATCAGCCTGCCCTGCTGGCTCACGCCGCCACCACCCGCAGGCGCCCCACGGTTCCCCGGCTCCAGAGGGGCGTCGCAACCCCCCACGACCAAAGCCAATGCCAACGTCGAAATGCCCCACGCCGCGGTTGAAACTGTCCTGTGCATCTCACTGATCCTTGCGCCAAGCGCACCAGAACCATTATGCCCCGACTCGCCCCGCTCAAGTCCCGATATCGGGTTCGACCAACATGGCAAGGTTCCGCAAAGAGTCCTGCCACCCGAGGTAGCACATCGCCGTCGGGATCACGTCCGGGATCCCCTCCTGCGTGATCCGGATCTCGCTCCCAGCGATACACGGCGAGATCTCGACCGTCGTCACCATCTCACCCGCAAGGTTCGGGTCGTCGAACACGTCCGAATACCTCAGCCGCTCGCCCACAACAAGCTCGCGGTACTCGCCGCCGAACGAGTGCGACTCCCCCGTCGTGAAGTTCCGGAACGCCATCCTAAACCGACCGCCCACGACGAAGTCCATCTGCTCGACTGAGCAGACAAACCCGTCCGGCGGGATCCATTTGGCCAGAGCGTCAGCCTCGCCAAACGCCCGGTACACCTTCTCTGGGCTCGCTTTGAGCACCCTGTGAAACGTCACGGTTCCTGCCACAAAGCGATCCTACCCCCGGCCCCCCCTCAGTCCACGTACGTGTCCGGAAGCTCCGTGATCGTGTCCTGGTGGGTCCCGTCCGGCAAAGTCGTGTACTCGGCCTTCCTCGGCACCCTCGTATGGTCGTAGGGAAGTCCCATCCGCTTCGCTTCCTGGTTCGCCCACCGGTTCTCAATGCTGCGTCCACCGCTCAACAACTCGTCCCGCATCGCCTGCGAGCCGTACCGGAACGCCCGCCGCGTGTACTTCTCGTTCTGCGCAAACGGCCCCAAGCTCTTAGAAAGGCAGAAGTTCACAAACGCGTTGGTGGGGTGAGCGTCCGCCACCGCCGTGACCAGAGCCTTCCCCCGCGCAAGCCCCACCTCCCCGTCCTCGCCAGAGTTGATGTAGTGCAACCCTGCCGCAAAGTCCAGAACCTCGTCCCTCGTGAACCCCGCCGACACCATCTCTGAAGCCGTCTTGCTGACCGGCGTGTGCGTCACCACCGGGCTACGCACCACGATCTGGCCCGTCACGGCCCGCACCGCCGCGACACCCGCATGGTTGCCCACAGCCTTGCACGTCTCCCGGTACAGGTACAGGTCCCGGACAACAAACAGGTTGGCACGGTTGAACCACAGGGCCAAGTCAGGACAGCCAGTGCCGGGCACGGCCAAGCTTCGAAAGACGGTGTCAGCCTCCGCGTACCGCCCCGCACCGGCATAGAGGATCGCCTGGGCCATCCGCGCGCTCTTTGCCATCGTGCCGATAAACAGGCCCCGGCTGCGGGGATATTGGTACCCCATCTGCACCCACGAAAGACGCATGTGCTCATAGGCAAGGACCTTGGAGTCAACATTGTCTCCCGCGGCGCGGTACTCCAGATCGAACCGGTTGTGGATCTCATCTACCAAGGGGGTGAACACAGGAACTCTCTTCGTCCGGCCTCCGGCAAAGACCGGTTGCAACCAAGCGAATGCAATCACCGACACAACCGCCAGACAGGCACACCATCGAAGCTGTGAACTTGACCGGGTCGGTTCCTTCACTGGTGAGTGTCCTCCCACTCCGGATGTACGCTGGTGTCGCCGTCTAGCGTCACGAAAACGTCGCCGGTAGGCTGTTGGGGAAACACAACCGTATCTGAGGCCTCCCATTTCCAATTGATGAACGCGAGAGGAACGTACTTGGAGTCCCCACCCGGAGGTTTGTAAAGTTGTTCGTGCCTAAACGAATCGTTTATGCTGTACCATATGGTTGTCTGTCCAATCTCCTGCTGCGGGCTGTCCCACACAAAAATCGGGGCGGTCGTGTTCGCTGGCCGTCCAGCGTTATACGGGTAAGGATCGTCGTGCATCCACTCGTCAAACCAGTAGTTTGGAACGGGTAGTCCATTGACCATGTGGAATGCCCGGCCCAATTGTGCATGCACGAACCATCCAGTGTCCTCTCCCTGGTAGAACCAGCTAGGCGTGGACACGTGTGAGGTTGCTTGGAACCCAAAGTCCTCCGAGCCACCGTTGCCAGGGGTACCCGCCCCGACTGCCCCAACCCAGGGCGGCGGGCTTTGCCAGACCACCGGACCGGTACTGGCCAACATCGCATAGTACGGACGGTAGTTCTTCACTGTCGCCTTTCCGCCAACCTCCCCAATGCTCCCGTCGGTGCAAGACGCCAGGGCTGACACCGCGACGTCCAACACTGCCACACCTGCCCCCTGGCCAAGCTCGGCAGGCCCGCGCCAGTACCAGTAAGGGCTCTCCTGCTGCCACCACGCCGCAGTCGGCAACGTCACCACCCCGGAAGGCGGGGTCACGTCAAAGTCCAAAAACGTGTTCCCAGGCACGTCCCAACTGTGGTCCGCCAGAACGATGTCCCCGCCGTGGGAAAACTCCGGATAGTGCGGCACGTCCGTCACGCCCTGCAACTGCAACACCCCTGAGCATCTCTGACCCTGCAAGATCGTGTCTGTTCCATTGAGCCGCGTCGTCCCGCCCAGCACCACTTCCAACGGCAGAACCTGCACACTCACCTCTGCCGCGCACTGCGAGACCCAGTCTCCGCTCGCCGCGGCAGAAGGCGAAAGGTTCACCTTGATGGTCTCGTCTCCGGGCTTGACCTCGTACACTTGCCCCTTGCTCTGGCTGCTGGCAAACCAAACGCCTTCCACAAACTGCAGGTCTGTCACAGGCGTGTCCTCCAAACCGTTGGCCGCGTTCACCGTCGGAAACACAAAACTCTGGGCAGTCGCACCGGCGTAGCTCACCTTGCTCACGATCACCGTGCTGGGAGGGTCCTTCGGGTTGGCAGGATCACGAACCCACCCAAACTCGATGTCCACCTGCCCAGAGGCCGTCACGACGTTCGCAGAGCGCGTACCGCTCCAAGAAAGGTGGTTCCCACCGTACGCCTGGACAGGGCCGTTGTTCGAGGTCGTCTGCCCGCCAGAGATCGAAACAACCTCGTAGTGGTTCGCAAACCCACCCGCCGCAACCATGACCGCCAAAGTGCAACCGACTGACTTGAACATACCGTTACCGATAACTATAGCCAAATCCGCCACATACCCCCCCAGAAATATAGTCCTAGGACTAAATACCTAACAGGCCCTAGTCCATCACCCCACCGCCCGACGTACCTTGCTCCACGCCACCCGACGAAAGCGGACGGCCTCGGCCAGTCCAGCCCGGCTCATAAGCAGCATCTGCTGCGAATCCAGAAGCTCGGCCAAAATCGAGTTCCCGCTCCGGTAACGGAGCTGCTCCGTCCGGAAAGACTCCGCACTCGCCGCCACCGCCGCCTCAGCGCTCGAGACCAAAACCCCCGAAGACTCCCACTCCGCCCACGCCGACTCCACCTCCTGCCGAACCATCAGACGCATCGCCTCAAGCTCCGCCGCCAACATCGTCCTCGCAGACTCAGACTCCGCTCGCTGAGCGCGCCGCATCCCTCCGTCCGCGAGCGGGAAGCTCACCACCAGACCAATCTTGTACCGAGACTCAAACGCTGAACTGGATCCGTCCATTATGTCCCCCATCGCAACGAACGACACGTCCGGGCTCGCCGACTGCTTGGCCAGCCGCGCCAGAAGTTCTTGCTGGTCGACCCTCGAACCCATCGCCCGGATCTCCGACCTGTCCTTCACCGCCGAAGCCACCGCGTCCGCAAGGCTGCCCGTTCCGCCAAGTTCGACGTCCCACTCAAGGCCCGTCACCTCCTCCGATCCGCCCGCTGCTTGCCTCACCATCGAAAGTGCCTGTGCGACCCTGGCCTTGGCTTGCGCCACTCGCCCCTCCGCAGCCCTGGCCGCCGCCCTGGCCCGAAGTGTGAACGCGTGTGGCGCAGACCCCGTCGATTCCCTTAAGACCGAGTCTGCCTCAACCTGGATCGCCGCCTCCAAATCCGCCTCCATCGCCCGTTGCATCTCGACCATCGCCAGAGCGTCAGCCACCGCCGCCCGAAGGTTGAAAACAGCATTCCGCTTCGCGACCGCCAAAACACTCTGGGCCTCCGCCACATAAGACCGCCCCAGCATCGCAGAAGTGCCCTGACGCCCCCCCAGGTACACGGGCCACATCAGCATCAGGTTCACCGAGCCGAACGTGTCCATCCCCAGAGCCATGTAGTTCACTGGCATCACCGAAGAGGCCACAATCGGCATCCCCGTCCCTGTCGCCAGGTAGCTGTTCAAGCTCACGCTCGGACGGAACGGCGCCATCAGCATCTCGGCCTTCCATTTGGCCATGTCCACCCCGGCGGCAGAGGACTCCACCGACGGGTGGAGCCGAACGACCGCCTCCTCGAGGACCGAGAGCGACTGTGCGTGGGACAGGCCCGCCAGCGCGAGCAGGGCAGCGATCAAAGGTTGTCTGG